>CABUTP010000298.1 GCA_902494545.1 uncultured Collinsella sp.
ATGGTGGGCCGTCAGGGGTTCGAACCCTGGACCTTGGGATTAAAAGTCCCCTGCTCTGCCAGCTGAGCTAACGGCCCGCGGGTGGCATTGTACCACGGTCTGGGACTATTCCCAACTCCATTGGCCGTTCTGGAAAATCACAACTTCACGTCCATCAGGCGTAATGCCCGTAATATCGATGTCGTCCGTGCCGATCATAAAATCGACGTGCGCGCTCGAGACGTTAACGCCATGCTCCAGGAGCTCTTCCTTGGACATGTCGTACCCACCCTCGATGCATTCGGGGAAACCGACACCTAGCGCGAGATGGCAGCTAGCGTTCTCGTCATAAAGCGTGTCATAGAACAGAACGCCGCTTTCGCGGATCGGAGTGTTCTTGGAAATGAGCGCGACCTCGCCCAGATGAGCGGCACCTTCATCGGTGTCAATAATGCTCGCAAGCGTCGCCTTGCCCACACGGGCATCGTAGTCCACTACGCGGCCGGCCTTGAACTTAATCCAAAAATCGTCAACCTTGTTACCGTGGTGAATGAGCGGCATAGCCGAATACACGATACCGTCGGCACGCATACGATCAGGCGAGGTGAAGACCTCCTCGGTGGGGATGTTGGGGAAGAAGGGGTGTCCATCGGGCGTCTTACCCTTGCCGCCGGCCCACTCGTGACCCTTCGTCATGCCAATCGTCAGATCGGTTCCATTTGCCGCGGTGTAATGTAGGCGGTCAAAACGATTGTCGTTCAGGAAACGCAGGTTCTTTTCGAATGCCGCGTCATGAAGCTCCCAGTCGCTCTCCGGGTCCTGGCCATCGGCACGAGCGGTGTGCAGAATCGCATTCCACAGCTTATAGATTGCAACCTCGTCGGCGTCTCCCGGGAACACCTCGTGTGCCCAAGCCACGACCGGAGCGCCGGCGATGCACCACGGATTGATGTTGTAATCCAGTCCACGGCGGAAAACTTTGCACTGCGTATTCCTCGCCTTGGATGCCGCGGCCGGCTTGGCTGGATCGATGCCCTTGAGGGCCGCAGGATCCGCACCCTCGATAAAGATAAAGCAGGCACCGTCCTGGGCCAGGGAATCCAGTTGCAGGCGCTTCCACTCGGGCGTCTGCTCAAAATAGCTTTTCTCGACATGCTCGTACGTGAGCCTCGTCACGGCATCATCGGCCCAAATGACCGTCACGTGGCCAGCGCCGGCGGCATAAGCCTCCGCAACCACCACGCGGGCAAAGGGCGCGCACTCGACCGGAGACTGAACGACAACCTCCTGGCCGGGCTTGACGTTTACGCCCTTGCGGACAACCAGGCGCGCATAGTTTTTAATCTTGGGCTCCAGGGCCTTCATGCCCTCCAGAGCTTCTTCGACCGTCAGGGCAGCTCGAATCATGTGCCACTCCATCTATCTATAGAACAGTAAAAAGGCGCGCCGCTAAAACGACGCGCCTTATATCTTAGCGATATGTATGAATACAAACGCTACTTCTTCTTGGAGTCCTTCTTGTCCTCCTCGGCAGCCGCGCGCTCGATAAGAGCGTTGAGCTTGTTCTCGGACATGCCCTCAGCCTGCGTGCGGTACATGTTGCGCAGGGGACGAATACGAACGAAGTCGTAGATAAAGTCACCCAGAATGATGACATAGGACAAAACGATGCCGACCATCTGGACGGGACTGGACACCGTGCCGCCGGGAGCGAAGTAGAGCGAAGCCCAAATTGCCACGACGAGTACCATGCCGATGGCGAGCACGGCCCACCAGATACGGCGGCGCTTGGTGTAGTCCTCATCCTGCTTAAGGAGGATATTCGACACCGTATAGATACGATCCTCGCGAGCACGCTGCTTGGCCTTGCGGGCGCGTTTTTCCTCCTTGGAAAGGCCTTCCAGGTTTTCACCCTTCTCGAGCTCTTTGCGGCGTGCCTTAGACGAAGCCGGCACGACGCGAACGGAGCTCGCTGCCTGGCGAGCGGGCTTAGCAGATGCGGCGGACTTGCGCGCAACCCCGGTAACTTCGTGGGATTGCGTGCGCTTGTTCGTGGCGCTACGGGTACTCACTTATGCGTTCTCCTTCATGCTTGTGAACTGGGAGCCCGTGATGATCTGGAAGGCCTCGCGATAGCGCTCGGACGTGCCATCGATGACCTCGGCGGGCAGGTGCGGGGTCTCCCCCGTCATATCCCAGTTGGCTTTGAGCCAATTGCGGACGAATTGTTTGTCGTAGCTGGGCTGAATCTTGCCCTCCTCGTAGCTGGCGGCGGGCC
>CABUTP010000299.1 GCA_902494545.1 uncultured Collinsella sp.
CGGGTATACTAACCGGCGGCGAATCTGCTCCATCGCTTAGAGCTGCTGCGTCTGGACGGCGCGTGATAGGGCTGCCAAAGCGATCGCCAGCGTGCTGAGCAACGTCCTCTCTGTGCGCACCTGTTTTTGTATGTATTAGCGCACTACCAAGCACGCTCGCGCGGCCGTATGCCGTGCCCATAACGCGTGCAGATAAGGAACAACAACATATGCGTAATTCTGTATCCGACGTCACCGACGCCGAGATTCTGGACGAGGCCCGCGAGGCCATGACCCAGGCTGCCTTCGATGCCGCCGACGAGGCAAATGCTGCCCAGGCCGTCGAGTCCGCTACCGAGAGCCTGCCCGCCTTTGACGAGCTGGGTCTTTCGGACGAGATGCTTCGTGCTATCGAGAACCTGGGCTACACGGCGCCTACGCCTGTCCAGGCTGGCTCGATCCCCGTGGTGCTCGAGGGCCGTGACCTGCTTGCCGCCGCTCAGACCGGCACCGGCAAGACGGCCGCCTTCTTGCTGCCGACCATGAACAATCTGGAGCACATTGCTCCGCCCAAGCCCGTGCGCGAGCGTGGCGGCCGCAACCGCCGTCGCGGTGCTAAAAAGCCCGAGGGCAACGGCCGCGGTCCCGTGATGCTCGTCATCACCCCCACGCGCGAGCTTGCCCAGCAGATCGATGAGGTCGCCGGCAAGATTGCCGACGTCACCGGCCATGTTGCCGTGACCGTCGTGGGCGGCGTGAGCTACAAGCCGCAGACCGCGGCACTTAAGTACGGCTGCGACATCCTGGTCGCAACGCCGGGTCGTCTGGTCGATCTGATCGAGCAGGGCGCTTGCCACCTGGACGAGGTCAAGGTGCTGGTACTCGACGAGGCCGACCGCATGCTCGACATGGGCTTTTTGCCCGCCGTTCGCCGTATTGTGCGCGAGACGCCGGCCGAGCGCCAGACGCTGCTGTTCTCGGCCACGCTCGACGAGGAGGCCGTGGGCGAGATCACCGACCTGGTGAGCGACCCGGCACGTGTGGAGATCGCGCCCGCCACGTCGACCGCCGACACCGTCGACCAGTTTGTGTTCCCGGTGTCCATCGAGGCCAAGAACAACCTGCTGCCCGAGTTCCTCAAGAAGGAGGGCCCGGAGCGTACTATCGTCTTCATGCGCACCAAGCACCGCGCCGACAGCTGCTGCCGTCGTCTGGAGCGTAAGGGCATCAAGGCCGCCGCGATTCACGGCAACCGCAGCCAGGCCCAGCGCGAGCGCGCGCTTTCGGCCTTCCGCGACGGCACCGTTGACGTGCTGGTGGCGACCGATGTCCTCGCCCGCGGCATCGACATTAGCGATGTGCGCTACGTCGTGAACTTTGACGTGCCGGCCGAGCCGACCGACTACATCCATCGCATCGGCCGCACGGGCCGCGCCGGCGAGCTGGGCTGGGCCATCACGTTTGTGACCGAGCAGGACGTCGATGAGTTCTACGAGATCGAGAAGCTCATGGACAAGACGGCCGACATCTACGAGGCCGGCGACCTGCATGTGGGCCCCAACCCGCCCGCGGTTGACCCCGAGCGCGACCCCGCGGCCTTTAAGGTGAAGAAGAAGACCAAGCGCGGCAAGTCCAAGAGCAAGAAGAAGCTCGAGCAGGCGCGTCGCGACGGCAAGCGCAACGGCGATGACTACGGCGATGTGGCCGGTCGTTCCAACCGCGGTCGCGACGAGCGCCGCGGCGACGGCGAGCGTCCGAGTCGTCCCAAGCGTGGCGGCAAGACCCGCGTGCGCGAGGGCGTTCAGGCTCGCGTGGACGAGGCCATTGAGAGCGTGGCTCGCGAGGTGGCTGCCGAGGAGCGCGGCGGTGCTGTTGAGCAGGGCCCGCGCGGCAACCGTGCCGAGCGTCGCGCCAAGCAGTTCCAGGGCGAGGCGCACCGCCGCCGTCGTGAGGACGAGGACCGTGGCGGTCGTCGTCGTGTTGAGCGCGAGGACGAAGGCCGTGGTTCGCGCGGCGGCAAGCGCGGCTCGGGTGACCGTCGTCGCTCCGGTCGCGATGGCGAGCGCGGCGGGCGCGATGAGCGCCGTGGCGGCGAAGGCCGTGGTTCGCGTGACGAGCGTGGTACCCGCGGCGGCGAGCCCCGCGGCGGCAAGCGCTTTGACGAGCGCGGAGGCCGCGAGGGCGCCCGCGGTGGTGAGCGTCGCGAGGGCGCTCGTGGCAACGGCGGCCGCAGCGGCGCCGGTCGTTCGAATGAGTCGCGCGATCGTCGCGA
>CABUTP010000300.1 GCA_902494545.1 uncultured Collinsella sp.
GCATTGACCTTCTGGTCATGCCGCCGAAGTTGAAAGGCAGATTGCCGCTCTGGCGGGCTTGCAGCGTCGACCGGTCCGCCGTTCGGCAGAACGGCGGAACCAATGAACTAACAAACTCGAGTCTTGCCGATCATGATGTTGAGGATCTCGACGTCGGTGTCCTTCATACCCACACGGCCCACGTAGCCCATGCTGGCAATTGTCTGCTCGACGGTATCCTGAATGAGGCCCTCGCCGGCACGGAAGCCGCGGCCCTGCATGGCCATATCGTGGCCCAGAATCGCTGCATCAACGGCAGCGGAAATCTTGGCGGCACAGCTTGCCTTGGCGCCATCGCACACGATGCCGCCCACGTTGCCGAGCGTGTTGGAGACCGTCGCGCCAATCTGCTCGCGCGTGCCACCGCACAGCCAGGTAATCGCGGCACCGGCACCGCATGCGGCGCAAATAGCGCCACAAAACGCCGAGAGCGCACCAATATAGCTCTTGATATGCACGGCGATCAGATCGGACAACATTACGGCGCGAACCAGGCGTTCATGGTCGCAGCGCAGGTACTCGGCATACTCCATAACAGGCAGCGCGCAAGTAATGCCCTGATTGCCCGAGCCGCACACGATGGCGACCGGCAGCGCGCAGCCGTTCATGCGGGCGTCGGACCCAGCGGCTGCACGGGCACGGGCACGGCAGGCGACGTCATCGGCACGAGCACCCAGCAGCGTGCGGCCCACCTCGGCACCCCAAGCGTGCGCAAGGCCCTCAGCACTGATCGCGCCGTTCAGCTCAATCTGACGCTCAACGGCAGCGCGGGCGTCCTCAATGTCGCCGTCCTCGATAAAGTCGATGATGGACTCAATCGACATGGGCGTGTCAGCGCTATCTGCCGCACGCTCGGCCACGACGCGCTCGGCGCAGGCGGCACACTCCCCCGCCGACTTGCCGCATACTGGAATACCGTCGAGCGTATGGCACGTGACATTGGTGTGGTGGTCGGTAATCTCGACGACCGCGGTATGGCCCCCGGCCGTGGCGGTCACCTTGATGTAGAGGTTGGGCACACCCTCGACAAGCGACACATCGCAGTAACCGGCATCGGTGAGAAGCTCGGCCACGCGAGCACGATCTTCGTCGTTAACGCTCTCGAGCACCTCGAGCGCGCTCTTGGCGTCACCGCCCACGGCACCCAGCACGGCCGCCGCCTCAATACCGTGCATGCCACCCGAGTTGGGCACGGTCACGCTCTTAACGTTCTTGATGATATTGCCCGAGCAGGCAACATCCATATGATCGGGTTCGCATCCGAGCGTCTGGCTCGCCAGCGCCGCTGCATAGGCAACGGCAATGGGCTCGGTGCAGCCGAGCGCGCAGACAAGCTCGCGGTTCAAGACATCGCAAAAAGTGGCGTCACGAATGGAATCGGTAGGCATAGGTATCTCCTGCTTACATAACGGACTGGGCTCTCAATAATAGTTAACTCTATTTATTTGATAACAATGCATCAAAAACCGCAACCCAAGTTCCGGCGGACGGCGTTCAAGCGCAAACTGACGGCATTAATTCATGAGAAGCTAGTCTTGTTGCATGCTAAAGCGTTTGACCAAAAAACGCCCGAGCGTTTACACAAAAGTCGCGCTATCATGCAGTCGAACGCGGTAAAACCTTTAGCAATTCCGCCGCACGGACCAGAGAGGAACCACTCATGAAGATTGGTATCGGCAACGACCATGCCGCCGTCGAGCTCAAGAACATTATCTCCGAGCACCTGAAGGAGCGCGGCTGTGAGGTCGTGAACTTTGGAACCGACAGCTCCGAGAGCTTTGATTACCCCATCGCCGGCTACAAGGTGGGCAAGGCAGTAGCCAACGGCGACGTCGATCTGGGCATCCTGATCTGCGGCACAGGCGTCGGCATCAGCCTGGCCGCCAATAAGGTCGAGGGCGTTCGCGCCGTCGTGTGCTCCGAGCCCTTCAGCGCCAAGCTCTCCCGCATGCACAACAATACCAACGTGCTCGCCTTTGGTGCCCGTGTCGTGGGCTCCGAGCTCGCCAAGATGATCGTCGACGAGTGGCTCGACGCCGAGTTTGAGGGTGGTCGCCACGAGCGTCGCGTCAATCTCCTCAACGAGATCGACCAGACCCGTGGACTCAAGGTCGTCGACGAGGCTTAAAGAC
>CABUTP010000301.1 GCA_902494545.1 uncultured Collinsella sp.
GCCGAGTACCGTGTTGAGGTTCGTCGCCAGCCGCTGCCCTATACGGACATCCGCTGGATCCAGAACGACCCCGATACCATCGATATCCCGGGCCTTTCGCTCACGCGCGACACGCTGCGCGTCGAGGACATGCGCGGCGGTAAGCTGCTGCTGTTCACGAGCCCGTGGAACGTGGATTGGGCAACCGATCACAACCCCGACCTTATCCTGTCGGAGTTTGGCAACGTAGCGTTTTAACGCATCGGCGCGGTGGCCCTGCGGGGCTGCCGCGCTGTTTGCTTGCCTGATGCCGTGTGAGCGGCTATCATACCCACCGTCGTCTCAAGACCGGGACGTCCGAGCAGTTCGGGTCCGATATCCTGCTCGTTAAACCTAAAACCAAAGGAGTACATAATGATCAAGAAGGTCATGGAGGACTACAAGGTCCTGTTGCGGAGCATTCCCGCGGCAACGGTTTCGCTGTTTTTCGTGAGTGTCATCATGATGAACCTGCTGGCCAACAAAGAGCTCATCAGCCTGCCGTATCTGGCACTCGATTGCGGCTTTGTGGTGAGCTGGGTCTCGTTTTTGTGCCAGGACATGATCTGCAAGCGCTTTGGCGCCAAGGCATCCATCAAAATCTCTATCCTCGCGCTGCTGGTCAACCTGGCCGTGAGCCTGTGCTTTTGGGCATGCTCGCTCACGCCCGGCATGTGGGGCGCCTACTACGACACGGGCATGATCGAGGTCAACACTGCCCTTAACGCCACCATCGGTGGCACCTGGTACGTGGTGCTGGGCTCTTCGCTGGCAATGCTCGTTTCTGCCGTGGTTAACTCCACGCTCAACCAGTCGCTTGGCCGTATGCTCAAAAAGAATAACTTTGCGAGCTTTGCCTTCCGCTCCTATGTGTCCACGGGCGTTGGCCAGTTTATCGACAACCTGGTCTTTGCCATTGTGGTGAGTCACACGTTCTTTGGCTGGACCTGGGTGCAGGTTCTTATGTGCTCGCTGACCGGCGCTGTCGCCGAGCTGCTGTGTGAGGTCTTCCTGAGCCCCGTGGGCTACAAGGTCGTGCGCGGCTGGGAGCGCGAGAATGTGGGTTCCGAGTACCTCGAGCGCCACGCAACCGCCTAAGGAGCAAGTATGCGGGTTTTGATCACGGGCGCTTCGGGCGGTATCGGAGCCGCGTGCGTGCAGCGCTTTTTGGACGAGGGCCACGAGGTCGTGGGCTTTGATCTTTTGCCGGCGGCGATCAAACACGAGCGCTACCGCCATCTGATTGTTGATGTCCGCGAGCCTGACTCGTTTCCAGGTGACCTTGAACCCCAGGTGATCGTGAACGTTGCCGGTACGCAGGATTCGGCCGACGACATCGCCGCCAACCTGTGTGGCACCATCAACGTGACCGAGCGCTATGCCTTTGTGGGGGAGGGGCTTGCCGCCAAGCCGGCGCCGGCTATCAAATCCGTGGTCAATGTGGGGTCGGCGAGCGGGCATACGGGATCGGAGTTTCCCGCCTATGCCGCCAGCAAGGGCGGCGTTATCGCCTACACCAAGAACCTTGCAAACCGCCTGGCACCGCAGGCCATCGCCAACAGTGTGGACCCGGGCGGCGTTATCACGCCGCTCAACCGTTGCGTGATGGAAGACGAGCACCTGTGGAACCAGATTATGGAGCTCACGCCGCTTAAGCGCTGGGCTACCGCCCAAGAGATTGCCGAGTGGATCTACTTTGTGGGCGTGACCAACCGGTTTATGACCGGACAGAGTCTGTTGATCGATGGCGGTGAGGCCGGCCGCACACAATTTATTTGGCCCGAATAGGAAACGCGCCCGATGGAAAGCCGTCGGGCGCGTTTTTGATGTATCGATTTTTAGCCGAGGCAAATCCAGTTGACGGGGATCGAGCCATGCTGTTCGAGTAACCGATTGGCAGCGGAGAAGGGGCGCGACCCCATAAAAGCGGGGAGTTCCGCCGTGGCACGATTGGCCGAAAGCGGCGAGGGGTGCGTGGAGGCCAGACAGAACTTGCTGGTTGCCTTACCCGCGCCGGTCGCGGCGAGTTTGCCCTCGACCATCTGCTGGGCAAAGCGACCCCATGCCAAAAAGACTACCGGCTGGGGCAGCTGACAGCAGCGTTCGATAACGTAGTCGGTGAGCGTGCTCCAGCCCAGCTTGGCGTGCGA
>CABUTP010000302.1 GCA_902494545.1 uncultured Collinsella sp.
GCCAAAGTACTTCATGCGCTCTCCTTACAAAATAGGGGCGGACAGATTGCCTGTCCGCCCCAAAATGGTACTCGATTATCTGCGCTACCAGAAAAACCCTACGCCGACGCGCTGTCGCGAGCCGCCTGGCATGTGGGAGTCTGACGCAGTGCAAGCGGCTTGTCCCCCGCCTCGGCCGACGTGGTCAGCGTATACGTGATCGTCGTCGTCTCGCCAGCATGCAGGTCAACGGTGCCCGAATAGAAGGGGATTCCATGCCACGTAGCGGCGCCAAGACCAAACTGGGTGCCCTCGACGGTCAGATCAGTAATGTTGCCGCCCGTCGGGGCAAACAACGAGACATTCAGACGCTCGTCGTCACGCGCGGCATCGGGTGCGCTCGCCGCAACGTAGTCGGGCAGCTTGCCAGCCTCCTCCTGCGTCATGATGTTCGTCAGGGTAACGGTGATGCGATAGGAGCACGTGCCGTCGCCGTTCTTCACGCCCTGGCCAATCTGCGTGTCGGCGTTCAGATACCAGTCGAGCTTGGAGAAGCTCAGGTTGTTAAAGTAAACGCCGGCAACGGGATCGGCACTCGGATCATCCGGATCGGGCAGCGAAGCGTCAATGCCCGTCTCTTTGATGGCATTCTGCTCATCATCGTTTCTCATCCAAGCAATCAGACGGCCCTCTTCGGCACCGCGCTCAACGGCGCTGACAAGCTTCGTAACATCGACATCGCCGATACCGCCAAGGATCTTGTCGAAGGCAGCGCTGGCGACGGATGCAAAGATGCCGTCAGACTCCTCGACCGGATAGTTCCAGTACACATCGTGCATGAGGACCTTTGCGGCGTTGGTGCCGTCGACAACCGTTCCGTCGGGCAGTGACACGTTACCGACCAGGCCCAGCAGATACTGCAGGAACACCGGGTCGATACCCACGACGCCGTCAACGTCCTGGCCATATTGAGATTTCCACAGGGCTGCGACACGCTGCGAGTTGCGGGGCCAATCAGGCGAATAGGTATTGCCCGAGTTGTACAGGTTACTGTGGTTGCCGAACAGCGCCTCATCCTCTTCGTCGACGCTCTCGACTGCCTCATCCTCACTGAGTCCAATGCGGGGAACAAACTCGCCGATCGACATCTGGCCGTCGGTGACCGAAATCAGGCCCTGCGAACCGCCAAAGCCGCCGCAAGCACGAATCTCGACGTTGTTCATGGCGTACATAAGGTAGTTGCGCGTCTGGCCGTTGGCGCCGAGCATCTGGGGAAGGACGGGGGCGACCTTCTCCGCCGCGTCAACCGCGCCATTGAGGGTGGCAAAGCCGTCCTTGGCCTTATCGACCAGCTCGGTCACCTGGGAAATATGAGTATCGCCAATACCCTGGATCTTCTCGTTGGCACTCTTGAACACCTTGGAGCTATCGGAAAGCGAATCGGCAACGGCCTGTAGCGCGGACACGTTAATCATGCCGTCCTGGAACAGCTTGCCGGGCGTGGCCTGCGAGAGGTTATCGGCCATGGGAACCAGCGCGTTGCTCGAGACATCGGACAGAGCATCAATCATGGTGCGGGCTGCGTTGATGTCACTGCCATACACCGGGATAAACGATGCCGCCGTCCACAGCGGGCTCGAGGTCTCCGCCTTCATGCTGTCGCAGAGCTCATCGATCTTCTTCGCGTCGTCAGGCAGCGTCGAAAAATCGCCCGACGTGACCTTGTCCTTAAGGCCACCGACGATCTCGACAGCCTCCTTCGCTTCGCTCTTTACGGTCTTTGCCGAGTTAAGCAGCATAAAGCCGCTTGCGCCAAGCGCAACGAGAAGCACCGCGACTACAGCGGCAATAATGGCGCCGGTGTGACGCTTTTTGCGCTCGCCCTTGCGATGGCGATGGCGAACCAGGCCGTTCGAGGTCGGGCTCGTCGAGGAATCACCGCCGTAGTTCAAGCCAAAATCGTAATAATCTTCCTTGGAACCCGAGCCCGCAAACTCGGCACCGCTATCATCCAGGCGGGCGAACGTGCCAGTCTCGGAGGCGCCGGTGTAAATCGTGCCAAGGTTACCCGTAAGCCCCGCGCCACCGGCAGAGGGAGTATTGTTGGCGGCCTTGCCGGCATTAACGTTGCCGGCGCCATTCGCGGCGTTGGCAGCACCCGCGTTGTTCGCGGGTACCGAAGGA
>CABUTP010000303.1 GCA_902494545.1 uncultured Collinsella sp.
GCACTGGGGCACCGTGAATTTGTGGAGGCGGTGGCACGTCGCGCCGGGACGCCATTGTTTGGGCACGCCCGTTCTCGTCTACAATATCGTGCAGACGAAGGAGAGGCGTGCCCATGATCAAGATGTTTGCGAGTGACTTAGACGGAACGCTGCTGAACGCCCTGCACGAGGCAGACGGGACCATCCGCCGCGCCATTCGCGAGCTGACCGAGGCTGGCCTGCATGTGGTTCCCGCGACCGGACGCTCGACGCTGCCAATCGGCGAGCATGGCTTTACGGGCCTGGCACTTGACGCCTGCTGCTCCAACGGGTCCATCGTGCGCGACAGCCATGGCGAGGTGCTCAAGACCTGGACCATCGATCCGCAGATTACCGAGGAGCTGCTCAAGGCGTTCCCGGACATTTGCTTTGATTGCTCCACGCCCGATGGCATGTTCTCGAGCGGTTCGTTCGAGATGCATCAGGCGGGCTTTAAGAAGGACAGCCCTATCAAGCGCATCGTGATGCGCGGCATGCGTGCGCGTGGCGGGTACCACGAGGAGCAGTATTTCGATCAGTCGGTCGGCGATATCTTGCGTCACGATGTATGCAAGATCAACTGCCGCGTGACCTCGCTCGAGCTGGAGCGCGACCTTAAGGCGTATTTGGCCGAGCGCTCGGACCGTGTGGTCAACGCGCCGTTCGATCCGGTGATGTTTGAGATCACGGACGTGGCGTGCAACAAGGGCGAGAGTGTGGCCTGGCTGGCAGGCTACTACGGTATTGCCGAGGACGAGGTCGCGGTTTACGGCGACGGCGGCAACGACATCGCCATGCTCAAACGCTTCCGTCACAGCTACGCGACCAAAAACGGTAGCGATGCCGCCAAGGCCGCCGCGAGCGCGACCATCGGCAGCTGCGTGGTCCACGCCGTCCCCAAACACATGCTCGCCACCATGCGCAAGCAAAACTCCCGCACCGTCATCGAATAATGTGACAAAGGGATGGCCCCTTTGTCACGGGGCCTGTGTTCTTGGAATACGAACATATATTCGTATATATAACTAGGCTCTGGTAGAATCGGCATTGTTGACGGCAGTTCCATGTGCCGGGCAACGCCCTCCATCTGATGGGAGGTGATGCCCATGACCGATCTGATTGATTTCGTGAGACTTCTGACCGCTTTGGTCTCGTTCTTCACGGCGCTCGTCGGGCTTTCCGAGGCACTCAAGCAACGTTCGAAGCAACGTAAAAGGGGTCGCCGCCGCTAAGGCGTTGACCCCTTAATCCAAGCAACGGCGCTGCCCAGCTTTCCAGAACTTGGGCTGCCGTCGACACTATTCTACCCACGAATGACATTTTGGACAATCGGTAATGCCGCCCTAAAAACCTGGCACAACCTGCACAACCTAGGCGGTCGCTGGATGTGACAAAGAGGCTGCCCCTTCGTCACAACCCAAATATTGCCTTTACGTGTTGATACACACGGTGTGCAATAATACTCGCACTGTGCAATAGCGCACAGGTTGAGTAACAAGGAGGACGCTTGTCCCAGCTCGAGAAATGCGATCGCCGGTCCCTTCGCTCGCAGCGCGCCCTTCGCCAGGCGCTTGCCAGCGAGCTTGCCGAAAGCGGCGACCTTTCGCGCATTAACGTCGCGTCGCTCACCGAGCGTGCCGGCCTTACGCGCCGCACGTTTTATTCGCACTACCGCGATATCCCCGACTTTATCAATCAAATCGAGGACGGCTTGCTGGCCGAGATCCGTGAGCGCATTGAGCTCATCACCGCAGCTCAGCTGCCCGACCTCTATCACAACATCGATGAGCTCGAGCCGGCGCCCGGTTCGGTTGAGTTGCTGCGCTACCTTGCGGCCAACCGCGATTTGATCGGATCGCTGCTGGGTCCGGGTGGCGACCAGGCTTTCATTAAAAAGATTATCGATACCGCGCGTGAGGCCGTGGTGCCGCGTGCGCAGACGGGCATTTTGGGCCTGGCGCTGGGTACATTCTTTGACTACTACGTCACCTACGTCGTGAGTGCCGAGGTCGGCCTGATTCAGCGCTGGTTTGAGCGTGGGCTCACTGAATCGCCCGAAGCCATGGCGCGCATTATGACGGTAATCGCCTTTGTGCGTCCCGGCGATCTATATGGCCAACCCATCGATATCAAC
>CABUTP010000304.1 GCA_902494545.1 uncultured Collinsella sp.
ACACGGCAACCACAAAGACCAGGTCAAACAGGTCGTGACCGCCGGGAACACCGGCCACTACGGCAAAGAGACTAAAGACGACCGAAGCCGCGCCACGCAGGCCCGCCCAGCTTACGAGCGCGACCTGGCGAGGGTTCGTCTTAAAGGGCGCCAACAGCAAACCGACGGCGATGGGGCGGCTCACGAAGAGCATAAACGCCATGAGTGCCAGGCCCGGCAGCAGCATTTGCGGCAGGCGGGCGGGCGTCACGAGCAAGCCGAGCAAAAAGAAGATGGTCATCTCGGCCATCTCGGTGAGGGTATCGAAGAAGTGCGCCAACTCGACCTTGCCGGTGATGTCGCTCGCGCCTAGCACGATGCCGGCAAGATACACGGCCAAAAAACCGTTGCCGCCCAGGTAACTCGGCAGGGCGTAGGCGACGATCGCCACGGCGAATAAGAAGATAGTCTGCGCGCCCTCGGCCGTTGCATGCGCGCGCTCGATTAGGTGCCCCGATGCCCAGCCGATAGCGAGTCCCAGGCCAACGCCCAGGATAATCTGCTTTGCCAGCAGCACGGGGATGTTGATGTCGCCGCCAGCCGCGAGGGTGGCGAGTACCGCGGTGAGCATGTAGGCGACGGGGTCGTTGGAGCCCGATTCGACCTCGAGCAGCGAGTCGGTGCCGCCTTTTAGCGAAAGACTGTGCTCGCGCAGCACGCTAAAGACGCTCGCCGCATCGGTCGACGCCACGACCGAGCCCAGCAGCAGACCGCCGATCCAGTCGAAGCCCAGCACGAAGTGCGCGAACACGCCAGTGATGCCGGCGGTGATGACGACGCCGAGGGTGCTCAGTAGCACCGCGGGCGCGGCGACAGGCTTAGCGCGGTCGATGTTGGTGTTAAAGCCGCCATAGAACATGATGAACAGCAGCGCCGTGCTGCAGACGGTTTCGGTGAGCGCATAGTCGCTAAAGTCGATGTGCGCCGGACCGTTGACGCCCAGCAGCATGCCCAGCGCGATAAAGATGAGCAGGGTGGGGAAGGGAAGCTTTTTGCCGACGGGTTTGATGGTCAGGCACAGAATAATGACGAGGCCGATAAAGAGAAGTATCTGGTTCATGGATAGTGTCCGCTCCTGGGTGGTTGGCGTGGCACGGTCAATTGTCTGCGGTTATTTGTACCCAAAAATGGTGGGTTATGGGGGTGGATTGCGGGCGTGCGCATTTTCGACACGAGGCCGCGACGTGAGCATCGCTGGTCGGGGCGCTGGGCCAGACGGCGTGGCGTGAGCGGTCCGGGTTGGCAGGCGTGCGCTGGCGACCGTTGACGGTATGCAACCCTTTCCAGCTTTATTGCAACGGAGTACAATGGGTAACGTTTAAGTTCAACTTGAAGTTTTAGTTGCGGCTCCGGGCTTCGGCCGCAATGTAAAGAGAGGCGTTCCATGGCGATCTATGTGACATCCGATGCACACGGGCACGTGCGTGCGCTTGACGAGGCCCTGTCCAAGATTTCGCTGGCTTCCGACGATACCCTGTACGTGCTGGGCGACATGATCGATCGCGGGCCCGATCCGGTCGGTGTTATTAAGCTCGTGCGCTCGCTGCCCAACGCCCGCGTGCTCAAGGGCAATCACGAGCAGATCATGCTCGATGCCATCATTGGCCAGGATCCGCTCGATGCCGAGACCTGGGATATCAACGGCGGTTGGACTACCCGTCAGCAGCTCAACGATATGGAATTTGAGACGTACGAGGAGCTCGTGCGTTGGATGGCGACGTTGCCGCTCTACGCGGTGGCCGAGACTGACGAGCGTCCGTACCTGCTGGTGCATGCCGGCATCCAGACCGAGGCGGCGCGGGCGTTTTTGCTTGAACATGGGGTTGATTGTGCCGATGGTGCCGGAGCGGTTGACGCCGATCGCGAACTACTGCTGCAGATGCTTGCCGTGCAGTCGTCCGATGACCTGCTGTGGATTCGCCATGGCTATTGGGATGCGCCGACGGGGTTGCTTTCTGCCGAGGGCAAGGGTCCGGTCGTGGTGAGCGGTCACACGCCAACGGTGTCGCTCGGGCGTTATTGCGAGGTCGGCGGCCTGGCGGGACTCGATGAGGAGTCGGGCCGTGGGCAGATTGTGCACCTGGGCGGCGAGGATACCGCCGGCGTTCCC
>CABUTP010000305.1 GCA_902494545.1 uncultured Collinsella sp.
CTCCTCAATTGAGCTATAACGTTAAACAATTGCAGCGTTTTTGCATGGGGGAGTGATGGTATGACGCTACTGTATTTCCTTACCCTGTTTCCGCTGGTACCGGCGCTGGGCATGCTGCTCGCGCGCGGTGACCGCGCCCGCGATGCGGTGGGGCTCATAGGTTCCGGCATTATTATGGCGGTGACAGTTGTAGTCGCCGTCATGTTTTTTGGCACGGGTCCGCAGAGCTTTGAGATTGCCCCCGGCACCTCGCATGTGCTCTCGATCATCAGCTCCGTCATCGACGTCATCCTGTGCGCCGTCATCCTGTACAACGCGTACAAATATAGGAACGCGCTCACCACGGTGCTCGGTATAGTCCAGCTGGTGGGTTCGCTCGCCTTTGCAGCCATGACGCTGCCCGCGGCCGAGGCCGTCACGGCAACGCCTCTCTACCTGGACTACATGAGTGTGATCATGGTCCTTGCCGTCGGCATCGTCGGCAGCCTAATTTGCGTGTATGCCTTGGGCTACATGAAGGACTTCCAAGCGCACGATGAGCACGAGGCCGCGCTGCGCGGGCAGACCGCGCCCGACCGTCGCCCGCAGTTCCTGGCGCTTATGTTCCTGTTCCTCTCGGCCATGTTCGTCATCGTGACGAGCGACAACCTTGAGTGGCTATTCTGCGGCTGGGAAATCACCACCGTGTGCTCGTTCCTTATGATTGGCTACACGCGCACGCCCGAGGCCATCAAGAACGCCTTCACCCAGATCATCCTCAACATGCTGGGCGGCATCGCGTTTTTGGCCGGACTCATGTACCTGCACGTTAACGGCATGCCGCTGACCATCTCGGGCATGATCGAGCTTTCCGGCGCCGGAACCGCGCAATCCGCGCTGCTGGTGATGCCGATCATCCTGTTGTCTCTCGCCGCACTCACCAAGGCCGCACAGATGCCGTTCCATACCTGGCTGCTCGGTGCCATGGTTGCCCCCACGCCCACGAGCGCCCTGCTGCACTCGTCAACCATGGTCAAAGCCGGCGTGTTCCTGATGGTCAAGCTGAGCCCGCTCTATGCCATCTATCCCGTGACCGGCTTTATGGTCACGAGTGTGGGTGCCATCACGTTTTTGCTCGCTGCCCTCATGGCCATCTCGCAGAGCAACGCCAAACGCGTGCTCGCGTACTCCACCATTTCCAACCTGGGTCTCATCAGTGCCTGCTTGGGCGTCGGCGCGCCCGAGGCCGTATGGGCGGCCATCTTCCTGATCCTGTTCCACACGGTGGCTAAGTCGCTGCTGTTCCTGTGCGTGGGCACCGCCGAGCATCATATCGGCAGCCGCAATATCGAGGACATGGACGGTATGTTCAGTCGCATGCCACACCTGACGCGCCTGATGATGCTGGGCATCATGGGCATGTTTGTGGCACCGTTTGGCATGCTCGTGTCCAAGTGGGGCGCTCTGGTGGCGTTTGCACAGACCGGCAACGTGCTCATGATCATGGTGCTTGCCTTTGGCTCGGCCGCGACGTTTTACTTCTGGGGCAAGTGGCTCGCCAAGCTTTCGGGCGTCGACCCCACGGCTCAAAACGTTGAGGTCAATGTCCATAAGACCGAATGGATGGCGCTCAACACCATCGCCGCGCTGCTGATTCTGTGCTGCGTGGCGTTCCCGGTTATCTCGAGCGGTCTGGTGTCGCCTTACCTCGCCATGGTGTTTGGCCGCGTGCCGTACGTTATTGGCAAGGACGCCATGTATCTGATGGTGGTTATCGTGGCTTTTATCGCCGTGGTGCTGCTGACTTCATTCCGCGTGAGCAACAAGCCGCACGTCAACGTGTACCTTTCGGGTGTGGGAACCGACAAATATCGCCATTTCCGCGGCTCGATGGGACACGAGGTGAAGGCCGAAAAGCGCAATTGGTACTCGGAGGACGCCCTTGGCGAGAAGCGTATTGGCCCCGCGGGAAGCGTCGTGTGCTGCAGCATTATCTTGTTTGCGCTGCTGTGTTGCGCGTGGATTGGGCCCGAGCGGCTTGCCATGAGTGCGCCCTCGGTGCTGCGCGGTAAGTATTTCGAAGGCTCGGGCGTCGTGGGCATATTTATTGGTACCGTGGTGTTTGCCCTGCTGGCGCCGCTTGTGGGCGGCCTGA
>CABUTP010000306.1 GCA_902494545.1 uncultured Collinsella sp.
GCCTCTATACTGCTCAGTCCAACATCTCAAACGCCGTCAAAAGCCTGGAGCAGGAACTTCATATCGAAATTTTTACGCGCTCTAGCCGCGGTGTTGCACTCACCAACGACGGCACCGAGCTTTTGGGCTATGCGCGCCAGGTCGTAGAGCAGGCCGATATGCTCGAGGCGCGCTACGAGGACGGCGGCACCCCGCAAGCCCGCCTCGCCATTTCCGCCCAGCACTACGCCTTTTCGGTCGAGGCCTTTGTCAACGTGGTCGAGCGCTGCCGCGACAGCAAGTTCGAGTTCATCATGCGCGAGACCACCACATCGCAGATCATCGATGACGTCCGCGCGTTTCGCAGCGACATCGGCATCCTGTATCTGGACGACTTTAACGCCCGTGTTCTGCAGAAGGCTTTTGCCGATGCGCGCGCGAGCTTCCATCCCCTATTCGACGCGACGGTCCACGTCTTCGTTAGCGAGCGCCACCCGCTTGCCCGCCGCCCGCAGCTGTCCCTTGCCGACCTCACACCCTATACGCGCTACAGCTTTGAGCAGGGAACCTCAAACTCCTTCTATTACGCCGAGGAACCTTTTAGCTATATCCCTTGCGACCGCAACATACGAATCTCGGACCGCGGAACACTTACCAACTTACTTATCACGTCGAACGGTTACACCCTGTCGACCGGAGTCCTCTCCAACGAAATGCAGTGGGGCATGGCCTCGATCCCCTTGGCAGACGCCCCGACGATGCATGTGGGCTATATCATGCACGACGAGCGCAAGCCCTCTCCCCTCTTGCAGCAATACCTCGACGAGCTCAACCGCATCATCCATGCCAACCAACTGTCAGAAGACGGGGTAGAACTCGTAGATTGCTAGCCCCCGGCGGGCATGGCGCTACAATGGTCACTCACACGAAACGTACCCAACGAAAGGAAGCCCGTGAAGGTCATCATCTATACCGACGGCTCGGCCCGATCAAATCCGGGACGCGGCGGCTACGGCGCCGTGCTCAAATACACCAACCCCGCCGGCAAGACCTTCACCTCCGAGCTTTCGCGCGGTTACGCCAAGACCACCAACAACCGCATGGAGCTCATGGCCGTTATCGTGGCGCTCGAGGCACTCAACCGCCCCTGCGAGGTCGAAGTCCATTCCGATTCGCAGTACGTCGTCAACGCCTTCAACAAGCACTGGATTGACGGATGGAAAAAACGCGGCTGGAAGACTGCCAACAAGCAACCTGTCAAGAACCGCGATCTGTGGGAGCGCCTGCTCACCGCAAAGAGCAAACACAAAGTGGAGTTCATCTGGGTTAAGGGCCACGCCGGCCATGAGCTCAATGAGCGCTGCGACGAGCTTGCCACCACGGCGGCCGACGGCAGCAACCTCGATATCGACGCCGGCTTTAACGAGAGCGACCTGTAACGGCGTTTTCGCACGCTTTTGTGTCCTCCCGCGCTACACTCGTCCTGTAAGCCAAACAACGCAAGGGGGACACATGTTGCGTATCGCAACCATCGGCACATCCATGATTACCGACGACTTTATCCAGGTCGTCAACGCCAACGACCAAGCCGCGTTTGTGGGCACGCTTTCACGCGACGCCAATCGCGGTACTGCCTTTACCGCCGAGCGCGGTGGTGAGCGAAACTTTACGTCACTCGATGAGCTTGCGGTAGCCGCCGACGTCGACGCCGTCTATATCGGCAGCCCTAACGCACTTCACTACGAGCAGGCCCTTGCCTGCATCGCCGGTGGCAAGCACGTCATCGTCGAGAAACCCTTCTGCGCCACCGAAGCGCAGGCGCTGGAAGTCTTCCGCGCTGCCGAGGCAGCAGGTGTCGTGGCCCTCGAAGCCATGCGTCCCCTCCACGATCCCGCCTTCCACGCCATCGAGGACGCCCTGGGCGAGATCGCCCCCATCCGCCGCGCCTCATTGCGCTTTGGCAAGTATTCCTCGCGCTACAACGAGATTCTCGCGGGACGCGCCACCAATATCTTCGACTGCAATATGGCATCGGGTTCCCTCATGGACATTGGCGTCTACGCCGTCGAGCCCATGGTCGAGATTTTCGGCATGCCCTCCGGCCTTACGAGCATGACTACTCTGCTCGACCCCACCACGCGACAGCTCACGCAC
>CABUTP010000307.1 GCA_902494545.1 uncultured Collinsella sp.
CGGTCGCGCTTGAGCGCCGGCGGCGTCAAAGCGACGCGCATACCCGGCTTCAATACAGAAGGAAGCCCCCGCAGCGGCTGCGCGAGGACCTCCCCCTTCCTTCCGTGCGGCTTGACCACACGGGCGATGTTTTTGTACTGGGACCTCAAGGTCCTAGCCCAGAACCTCTACCTCGACAGCAGTGTCGAGGCGAGCGGCCAGTGCACGGGCGAGCGTGCGAATGGCCTTGATGGTACGGCCACGACGGCCGATGACCTTAGCGACGTCATCCTCGGCGACCGAAACCTCAATCGTAGAGGCGTCGTCACCATCGATGACCTCAAGGCTCACGGAATCCGGGTCGTCGACGATCTGAACAACGAGATATTCGACGAGATCGGCGATGCGATCTGAGAGCATTGCCTCACCCTCGAGCTGTGCAGCGTCAACCTCAGGCACGATTTACTCCTCGGCGCCCTCAGCGGCCTCAGCGGCAGCCTTAGCGGCCTCGGCCTCTTTGGCGAGCTGCTTCTTGGACTTCTTGACGACGGTCTCGGTCTTCTCGCCCTCGTTGGCGGCCTTGACCAGAGCGGCGACGGCGTCGGTGAGCTGAGCGCCCTTGGACTGCCAGTCAGCGATCTTCTCGAGGTCGAGGTTGATGGTCTTGGGGGCGGTCATCGGGTTGTAGCGGCCAACCTCCTCGATGATACGACCGTCACGCGGGGCGCGGGAATCGGCGACGACGACACGGTAGTACGGACGCTTCTTAGCGCCGTGACGAGCAAGGCGAATCTTGACTGCCAAAGGAAACTCCTCCAACCAAGCAGCTTTAGGCTGCAACTACAAACAAACAGTTGAACATAATACGCCATCGACGCGGGCAGGTGAAGTCCGTGAGACCAACTTCTTCGGTGTAGTCGAGGGCAAATCCATATCTTAGACAAGAATTCGCGATTTGCAAGCACATCCACGCACCCCACATGAGCTGCGCGGTATACTCATGACATGGAAAGACGCGAACATACATACGGTTATGAGGATGCTGCGGGCGTCACGCCGCCGCCCTGGACGGGGCCGGCGGTGGGTCTGATGGACCTCGATGCATTTTTTGCGAGCGTGGAGATGCTCGATCATCCCGAATGGCGCGGCAAGCCGCTCATCGTGGGCGGAGACGCCGAGTCACGCGGCGTCGTGTCCACGTGTTCCTACGAGGCGCGTCGCTTTGGCGTGCATTCTGCCATGCCCTCGGCCGAGGCGCGGCGCCTGTGCCCGCAGGCCATTTGGACGCACGGACACTTTGATCGCTACCGCGAGGTGAGCGCGCAGGTCATGGCGATTCTCGCCGATGAGACACCGCGCGTGGAGCGCGTGTCCATCGACGAGGCCTTTATCGATCTCACACCGGGTCGCTTTGCGCCCGAAGACCCGCTGTTGGTTGCGCGGCGTATAAGCGACCGCGTTGCGGCGCTGGGAGTGACGTGCTCCATTGGCGTGGGCTGTAACAAGACGGTCGCAAAGATCGCAAGCGAGCGGGATAAGCCGTTTGGGCTGACCATCGTGCGCCCCGGAACCGAGCAGCGCTTTTTGGCCGCGCTGCCGGTATCTGCCATGAGCGGCATCGGGCGCTCGGCCGAGGAGCGACTGCGCCGCATGCGCATCTACACCCTCGGCGAGCTATCACGTGCACCGGAATCCACCTTGGCCTCTATTTTTGGCGTCAACGGCGAGCGCATGCGCCAGCGTGCGCTGGGACTTGAAATCTCTGAAGTCACGAGTCTCGATGAAGAGCGCGAGGTCAAATCGGTCAGCAATGAACGCACCTTTGCTAAAGATTTGACTGAGCGTGGGGATATTGAGGCGGCGATTGCGCTGTTGGGAGAGTCAGTGGGACGCCGCCTGCGCCGTCAGGGACTGACGGGTGCCACGGTAACGCTCAAGCTTAAGTATTCGTATGGAAACGGTCGCTCGGCACAGCGCCGGCTGCCTCATCCGACCGACGATGAGAACATTTTCGTGGCGGTTGCACTCGAACTGCTCGAAAATATCTGGCAGGAAGGCATGCATGTTCGCTTAGCGGGCATCGGCATGAGCGACTTCGACCACCAAGGCGGGATCCAAACCGACCTGTTCTGCGAAGTCGATGATCGCGGAGC
>CABUTP010000308.1 GCA_902494545.1 uncultured Collinsella sp.
GACGCGCCATCACAACAACGGCTATAACACCGCCGTAGAGCACCAGCACGCCGGCAGCAACAGCCGCGACGACCTCAAAGTAGCGCCGCGCCGAGGCATAGGTGTACACGTAGAACCCGCGCGCTTTTCCAAATGTGCCCAAATACCACTCGCCGCTGGCGTTGACCAGTCGGACTTTGCCGGGCAGGCATCGATCCTTAATACCGTCGACAATAAAGACATCCGTTGCAGGCAGATCGAATACGCCCAATATGGTGGGTTCAACGACATTGGTCGCAACGACCTTGCCATCGCTTTCGATCACGATATTGCCACTGTCGATGGTCTCGTAACCACCGAGCAGGCTCTGCAGTTTGAGTGTATTGCTCGCGACCGCCTTGGCGCTCTGGTGTCTCACTGCGACAACGATGCCCTCGCCATCCTGCCGGGTCACGCAGCCAATGTCTGCGACCGAATCATCCGCAAGCGTGATACGGGCGGTATAGAACTTAAGCGGATGGGCTGCCACCTCCAGCACGGACGTTTCTTTGAGATACGTAGCAAGCGACTCGTAGCCCACGCCATCCGTCGAGAACTCAGACACCAGGTTGCCCGATGCGTCCGTTACGATCAGTGCGCTCACGTTGAACTGGTCGGCATATTGCTCCAGCATGGCGTTATCCACCGAACCGTCGCGCTCCATATCGCGAGCAGCCTCTCCGGCAATCTCCATAACGCGAATCAGGTTTTTGGTCGCATAGGCGCTGTTGAACGCATCGTAGGAAAGACTCTGCGTCGCCACGTAATCGACAACGTCGGCAAAGCGCTGCTCGGCCTGGGCCGTCATGTAACCGTAGCTCATCATGCCGGCAGCAACCGAGAGCACTATCCCCAGCAGAGCGACAAGGAGCCATGCCCCTGCCGAACGATTGCCCCGCTCCTCTACGGCGTGGTCAGGCGCATCGATCATGACAGACCCTCCACATTCAAAAATGGCGAAGGGTCATCGAAGTACTTTGACACCAGGCGTTCCATGGTGCCATCGGCAAGCATTTCTTGGTAGGCATGAGTGAGCTTAACGTTGACGCCACGCGTATCGTTGATATCGAAAGCGGTGCCCAAACCAACCTCCAGCAGCGGCTCATCCAAAATGCGATACGTTACGCCATAGTCTTTTTCGTAGGTGAGCAGCAAGGACTCATGCGCGGCGATGGCATCGACCAGGCCCTCGGCGAGCGCGGGGTTCAGGCATGAACGGTCCGAAAAGCAGTAGAGTTCCTTGATCTGCGGAACGTTTTCATTTGTGCGATTGAGCAAAATGCCCTCAGGCTTGGTGGTGGACTGAACCGCTACGATCTTATCCTCAAGATCGGCAAGTGTGTAGATATCGCTCTGGGGATCGACCGCGACCACCTGGCGGCTCGCAAGGTACGGGCCGGCCCAACGATACTCGTTTTCGCGACCCGTCATGCTAAAGCTGCCCATGACGCAATCGAGCTCGCCGCTCGCCAGCAGCTCTTTCTTCTTTTCCCAGTCGATCAGCTGGTATTTTGGCTTATAACCAATGCGGGCCAAAGCCTCGGTCAATATCTCGACATCCAGGCCAACGATATCGCCGTACTCGTCGGTATACACAAACGGTGGATAGAGGTCGCTGCCGACGTTGAGCGTCTTGAGGTCGTCGTCTTTGATCTGCGAGGCGTCCAGACCTTCTAATGCAGACGTCGAGGCTTCGTCATTACGCCCAGAACAGCTAGCTATCGCTACGACAAAGGCGCTCGCCACCGCAAGCGCAACAAACAACGAAATGGCAACCGAGCGACGGGGTCTTTTCATCGAGCTCCAGACGATCCTGTTTACAGACTGAAATGCTAAAAATAATAGCAAATGAAACCACTCGAGCGCCCAATGGTTACAGACGCATTACCATGCGGGGCCTTCTAGCCGACTTGGCAGAAGGCCCCGCATGCAGCGCACACTTACCGTGCATTAAAAACGTAGCGGTCTAGGCGGTCGCACGCCTCCCTTACGCGCGAAAGCGGCAGCGCCAGATTCACGCGAATGTGGCAGGGCCCGTGGAACGGACGGCCGTCCTGATACCCCACGCCCACGCGCGCCCCCTCGTCGAGTAACCACTGAATATC
>CABUTP010000309.1 GCA_902494545.1 uncultured Collinsella sp.
GATCTGTTGCAGCTTGAGTAGCGTAGCGCCGGCGCTCATAAGTTCTCTCCTTTTGTCACAGTCCACCATTGGCAAGGGTTCAGTATTTTAATCGCATGACGGGGGTCGACCCCGGCGTCAACCGCAGAGTTCATCAAGATATCCACGAACGGCTCCTCGGAGCGGTCGTGACCGAGCAGGATGACGCTCAGACCGCGCAGAACGAGGTCCTGCGCCACGTGGTACCCGGCTTCTCCGGTCACGATGACATCCGCACCGGCGGCGATGGCAAGCTCGCCAAAGTCGCCGAGGGAGCCGCCCAGAATGGCGATGGTGCGGCACGGGTGATCGGCGTTACCCCACACGCGTGGGTCACTTCCGAAGGCTGTGACAGCACGGGTGGCAAGATTGCGTAGTGTGCACGGGTCGTTGAGCGTTGCAAGCGCGCCCAGACCGGTCGACTCGGGGTCGTTCATGTGCTCCAGCGAGCTCACAGACGTGGCGCCCAGCAGATCGCTTAGGCAGACACGCGCCTCGTGCGAGCGGTCCAGGTTTGTGTGGAGCGAGATGATGCTCACTCCGCAGCGGGCCGCCTCGTAGAGTGCCGCGCTGCACTGGGGACGCATCGCACTGGGCGGGCAAAACGCCTCGGGCGCCTTGATGTAGACGGGATGATGCGTGAGCAACACGTTAGCACCGGCCTCCAAGGCGCGGTGCACGTTGGCCCTGGTGGCGTCGAGTGCGCAGGCCACGCCGCGGATCTCGTCATCGGGGTCGCCTACGGATAAGCCTACATGGTCCCAAGGTTCGGCGTCCGTCTTGGGATAGCGCGCCAGCAGGGCGCGCTCGAGCTCGGCGACGATCATGCTGCACCCACGATCGACAGCAGCGCCCGGGCAAAGTCGTCCAGATCGCCCGGGTTTACGCGGTCATCGAACGAGATGCGAAGGGCGCCGAGCGCCTGCTCGCGACCAATGCCCATGGCGCTGAGCACGTGGCTCGGGTCCATGCTGCCGCTCGAGCAAGCCGATCCAGCCGACACCTCAAAACCGGCGGCATCGAGCTTGATTATGAGCTCTTCGGAGTCCATGCCGTCGACGTAGATCGAAACCATGCCTGGCAGACGATCTGCCTGCGCGTAGACACCCATGGTGGCGTGAATGCGAGGATGGGCCGTAAGCGTGGCGTAGAGCTTATCGGACAGGGCCTGCAGTGTCGCGCGCTCCTGGGCCACGTGGGGCGCCAGCGTGCGGGCGGCAGCGGCAAAAGCCAGCTGCGTGCGCAGGTCCTGTGTGCCGGCGCGACGGCCGGCTTCCTGTCCACCGCCAAAGATGCGCGGACGCAGCGGCGTGCGGTTCTTAAGGTAGAGCGCACCGGATGCCACAGGGCCGCCGATCTTGTGCGCGGCAACGGTCATGGCATCGACGCCCAGCTCGGTGACATCGAGCGGAATATGCAAGTAGCCCTGGATGGCATCGGTATGAAACAAGGCGCCGGAGGCATGTGCGGCGGCAGCCAGCTTGCGGATGGGCTGCACCACGCCGGTCTCGTTGTTGGCGACCATAATGCTCACGAGCGCCACGTCGTCGCCGAGCAGCTCGACAAGCGTGGCAGGCTCAATGTAGCCCGCGCGGCAGGGCTGTACCAGCTCGACGGTAAAGCCGGCGGCGCGCAGCAGCGGTAGGTTGTCCAGAATCGAATCGTGCTCGATGGCCGAAACGATTACACGATCGCGCTTGCGATCACGTTGACGAGCGCCCTCGGCAAGACCGAGCAGCGCCAGCTGGTTGGCCTCGGTGCCGCCGTTGGTAAGGATGATCTCGGACGGGCGAACGCGTGCGCCAAAGCTGCGAGCAATCTCGCGACGTGCCACCTCCAGGCGCGCGGCGGCCTTGCGGCCGAGCGAATGCAGCGAGTTGGGGTTGACGCCGGCAAGCTCGCTGTCGTCGTACTCGCGCTGCGCAAGGAGCGCCTCGGCGCGCATGGGCGTCGAGGCGGCATAGTCAAGATTCACGGGTATGCGGTTTTGACCTGCGGTCATAAGGGATTATGCCTCCTGTGCGGCCTCGTTGCCCAGCTTCTGCAGCAGCGCAACCTCGGCGGCGGGATCTTCGGACTTAAATACGGC
>CABUTP010000310.1 GCA_902494545.1 uncultured Collinsella sp.
CTCGCTGTGGAGACGGCGCTGTTCTTTGGCGGACGCCGCATTCGTCCCATCTTTAAGTCCGAATTCGCCAAGAGCAAGATTGTGCGCTGGGCCTTTAGCCGTGTTGGTGGCATTCCCGTCGAGCGTGGCACTGCAGACATGAAGTGTCTGCGCGCCGCTCAACATGCACTGCAGCGCGGTGAAGACGTCCTGATCTTCCCCGAGGGCACGCGCATCCGCTCGCGCGAGATCAAACCCGAGGTCCACGGCGGTTTTGCGCTCATCGCTCAGATGGGCAAGGCGCCCGTCAACCCACTCGCCATTTGTGGTTGGTCCGACATTACGCCTAAGGGCAAAAAGCTCATGCGCCCCAAAAAGTGCTGGATCCGCGCTGGCAAGGCCATCTTGCTTTCCGACGCTCCGGCAGAGCTCAAGCGCAAGGAGCGCCTGGCGTGGTTTGAGTCCGAGGCCATGAACCGCGTCTACGCCATGCGAGACGAGCTGTGCGCCGAGCATCCGGGCAGGTTCTAGCCATGAGCGAGAACGTTTTGAATACCGCCGCGGCCGCCGATGAGGAGGTCGTCCCCGCCATTGAGATCGCCGCTCACGCCGGCACATGTTACGGCGTACAGCGCGCGCTCGACATGGCTCTGGCCGCCGCGCCGCAGGCAGGGGAGAGCACACATGTCCACACCCTGGGTCCGCTCATCCATAACCCCATCGTGGTGCGCGAGCTTGCCGAGGCGGGCGTGGGCCTTGCCGAGACTCTGGACGACGCCGCATCGGGCACCGTGATCATCCGCGCACACGGTGTGGTGCCGCAGGTCATTGACGTCGCTCGCGAGCGCGGCCTCAATGTGGTTGACGCCACCTGCCCCTACGTCAAGAAGGTCCATGCGGCGGCCGAGCGCTTGGTGCGCGAGGGCTACCGCGTGATCGTCGTGGGCGAGCCGGGCCACCCCGAGGTCGAGGGCATTCTGGGCCATGCCGGCAATGACGCTCAAGTTGTGAGCTGTGCCGCCGACGCCGACGCGCTACCGCTCAAGGGAAAGGTGGGCCTGGTTGTGCAGACCACCCAAACCGCTCAGAACCTGGCCGAGGTTGTGGCCTCCATCACCCCGCGCGTGCAGGAGCTGCGCGTGATCAACACGATCTGCGCCGCCACGAGCGAGCGCCAGCAGGCAGCAGCCACGCTTGCCAACCGCTGTGATTGCATGGTCGTCGTGGGTGGTAAGAACTCGGGTAACACGCGCCGCCTGGCGCAGATCTGCGCTGACGTCTGCGAGCACACGCATCACATCGAGGAAGCTTCCGAGCTCGAGGCCGCGTGGTTTGCCAACGCGCGCCACATCGGCATCACCGCCGGAGCCTCCACCCCGCAAGAACACATCGAACGCGCCGTTGCGCGCATCAAGGAGCTTTGCCGCTAATCATGGACCAGACCGTACCCGCATACGCTGCCGAGGCGGCCGATTACGGTCGCAGCCGCGACCCCGAGCCGGGTGAGGGCGCGCTCGTTAAAAACGTGCGTCCCGAGTCGCCCGCATGGGATGTGGGTATCGAGCCGGGCATGCGCGTGCTCACGGTCAACGGCGAGCAACTCACTGACATGATTGTATGGCTTTGGGAAGCAGACGACGACACCGTCGACCTCGAGGTTCTCGACCCGCGCGACAACACTGTCACCCTCGTGGAGCTCGACCGCTTCCCGGGCGAGGACTGGGGCCTTGAGTTCGACGGCCCCATCTTCGACGGCATGCGTACCTGCGTAAACGCCTGCGTGTTCTGCTTTATGACCATGTTGCCCAAGGGCGGCCGCTCCACGCTCTACATTCGCGACGACGACTATCGTCTGAGCTTTTTGCAGGGCAACTTTGTCACGCTCACGAACCTCACCGACGAGGACGTGCAAAACGTCATCGACCGCAACATGAGCCCCATGAACGTGTCCGTCCACGCCGTGAGCCCCGATGTACGCCGCCGCATGATGGGCCGCAACGCCCAGCGCGGCATGGACGTACTCGAGGCCATCATGGCTGCCGGCATCGAGATCCACGCTCAGATCGTTTTGTGTCCCAGCATGAACGATGGCGAAGAGCTGCTAAAGACCCTGCGCTTTTGC
>CABUTP010000311.1 GCA_902494545.1 uncultured Collinsella sp.
ATGCAGACAGGCGATCGTTGAGCGTACGGGAGAGTTTCTCGTCCACCGTCGCGCGCATCTGATCGAGCTGCACGTTGTTGTCCTTGCGGATGGCGCCCAGCTGGGCAGCGACCGTCTCGCGCACCTTGTCCAGGCGGTGCTCGATGCCCTCGCGGTTGGCGCCGAGCTGTTGGGCCGTCTCGCGGCGCAGGTCATCCATACGGTCGCCAGCCTGCGAGAACTCTCGCGCGATGGTCAGGTAGCGTTGCTGCTCCACGGCCGCATCGGTTGTCTGCTGTTGCGCGATGGCATTTGCCGTGCGGCGGGTTTCGGCCAATGCGACGTTCAGGGTGTCGAGCGCGTTGTTGGCCTGCTCGAGCGCCGCGAGCGTCTCCGCATCGTTGCCGCCACGCTCTCGCAACTCGACACGAAGGCCTTTAAGCTGCAGGGCGCAAACCACAGCAACCCCCACCGCCACCAAAGCAATCACAATAAGCGCAATATCAATAGCAGGCATAGACTCCGCCCAACAAACCCAATCGATTATCAATCAAAACCGCGATCAATCTTACCCCGCCACACGCACCGGGCGCTCCACGGCAGTCGGACAAATGGATTTTGGGCCACAGGCGTCAAAACGCTAACTCTCCCAGCCGGCGCGAACGGTTGTTACGACATCGCCTAGGCGCTGGCCCAGGGCCGCTAGATGCTGGAGAACCTCATTGGGCGAGGCGCCGTTGAGAATGCACGTGAGGGCATATGAGGCCAAAAAGATTGCCGCGAGCCCCAACGGGATCAGCACGATCATCGCCAGCGTACGCAGACGCTGGCTCACGCGGCGGTGGCGCATCCGGCTCTTGTCGAACGCAAGCTCCTGCGCATATGAATCTTGTTGTACGGAATAGTTCTCTGGCGCCGATCCGCCCGCAAGCGAAACCGCGGACGTGGCATTTTGCGCAGGGGGCTGGGCGGCTACCCTTTGCATTTGCATCTCCATAAGCCGTTGCTGCTGGCGCAACATGCGCTCGGCTTGCTGCTGCGGAGTCTCAAGAAACAGATCCATGCTGACCTCCAAAATCGGAGCATTCGACGCTTACGCCCAGCATCCCGCACCGCCAAGGCCACGGCAACGCAATCCGTAGCAATAGCTGCAAAGTTTCTTGCTGACAAAAGCTGTCGAAAACCTCAACAACTCCCCCACCAGCACTTTCTTTGAGCTTTTTTATCGAATGATCTTTTGCCCTTCCGCTAGCCCGCCAACTAACCAAAATCTAACCAAAAGCTTGACGAAAATTGTGAAGACAGGGACCCCAAACAAAACGTGCCGCCCCATAAGGGGCGGCACACAAACCAATCTATGAGCCAAAACTCGCTGGCAAGCCCGCGCCGTCAGACCCGCGGCGTATGCCTTTGCCTCGCGCGACCCTGCGAAGCCGTGAGCGAGAGGGAAAGGGATGCGCCGCGGGTCTGACGCCCGGAACGATAAGGCCGGCAGTTGCCCCGCACTCCGCGGTCGGTGGGGACAGATTACATGCCCGAAAGACCTCGTGCGGCGGTGGCGCACATAAACGCCAAGGCTAGAATCACGAGAGAACCCGCGATATCGACCAGCACGCCCATTGCGCGGCGCTCAAACAGCCAGCTCTCAAAGTGCGGGGCGACATTGCGCCAGACACGCCACAACAAGATGCCCATGCCGATGACGCCGGGGATATTGAGCAGCATAATCTCGGAGCACAAGAGGCCGATCAGGTTGCCGGCGGCAAAGCCCGCATCGCCCTCGCAGTATTTGCGATAAATCATGTACAGCATGTACGCCACAAACGGCTGCAGGCACGCGGAGATAAACGTAACCACCATTGAGGGATCCTGAGAAAAGACATCGGTAAGCTTATCCACACTCGTGGCATCTTTCGAAGCCAAGAATAAGCCAATGACCACCACGGGCACCACGCCCAAGATAACCTCGACCAGAGTAAACAACTTAGCAGTCAGATCCTCGCTAGCCGTATTGAGGTGAGGCGCCCACTCAGGATGAGCATGTGCACCGACCTTCTTGTCCTTCTCGGCACGCGCAGCCTTACCGCTCTCATCAACCAC
>CABUTP010000312.1 GCA_902494545.1 uncultured Collinsella sp.
CAACCCGCTCGTCAAGCTTGGCGACCCGCTGCTGGTAGCCAAGACCAAGTAGCCAGGCCCCGCGCCACACAGCCAAAAGGCACCTCGTCAAGCGCCCGCGACCATTTGGCCGCGGGCGCTTTTCGTTTGAAAAACCATCCCGCCAATGCCTTATCTGTATAGCCCAAATGAGCCGAGCTGCTAGAATATCGAACTGTATGGATAACTATCATTCAACCGTTATGGGAGGATACGTGAACCGCACCAAAATCGCGCAGCTCTATGCCGATGCCGAGTCGCTCGGCGGCCAGACCGTCACCGTCGCCGGCTGGGTCAAGTCCGTCCGCGACATGAAGAACTTTGGCTTTGTTACGCTCAACGACGGCAGCTGCTTCCGCGACCTGCAGGTCGTCATGAACCGCGAGGCGCTCGACAACTACGACGAGATCGCCCATCAAAACGTCTCGGCCGCCCTCATCTGCAGCGGCACCGTTAAGCTGACCCCCGATGCGCCCCAGCCCTTCGAGCTTTCTGCTACCTCCATCGAGGTCGAGGGCGTCAGCGCCCCGGATTACCCGCTGCAGAAGAAGCGTGCCACCGTCGAGTTCCTGCGCACCCAGCAGCACCTGCGCCCGCGCACCAACCTGTTCCGCGCCGTATTCCGCATCCGCTCTGTCGCGGCTGCCGCCATCCACCGCTTCTTCCAGGAACAGGGCTTTGTCTACGTCAACACCCCCATCATCACCACGAGTGACTGCGAAGGCGCCGGCGAGATGTTCCGCGTGACCACGCTCGACCCCAAAAACCCGCCCCTCACCGAGTCCGGCGAGGTCGACTGGAGCCAGGACTTCTTTGGCAAGCATGCGAGCCTCACCGTGTCCGGCCAGCTCAATGCCGAGAACTTTGCCATGGCCTTTGGCGACGTGTACACCTTTGGCCCCACCTTCCGTGCCGAGAACTCCAACACCACGCGCCACGCCGCCGAGTTTTGGATGATTGAGCCCGAGATGGCATTTGCCGACCTCAACGACTACATGGATAACGCCGAGGCCATGCTCAAGTACGTCCTTAAGGACGTCATGGCCACCTGCCCCGACGAGCTCAATATGCTCAACAAGTTTGTGGACAAGGGTCTGCTCGAGCGCCTGGACCATGTCGCTAACTCCGACTTTGCCCGCGTCACCTATACCGAGGCCGTCGAGATCCTGGAGCAGGCAGTTGCTGCGGGCCACAAGTTCGACTACCCCGTCAGCTGGGGCATCGACCTGCAGACCGAGCACGAGCGCTTCCTAACCGAGGAGCACTTTAAGCGCCCGACCTTCGTAACCGACTACCCGGCAGAGATCAAGGCCTTCTACATGCGCATGAACGACGACGGCAAGACCGTCGCCGCCGCCGACTGCCTGGTTCCCGGTATCGGCGAGATTATCGGCGGCTCCCAGCGCGAGGAGCGCCTGGATCTGCTCGAGGCCCGCATCAAGGACCTGGGCATGAATCCCGAGCAGTACAAGTACTACCTTGACCTGCGCCGCTACGGTTCCTGCAAGCACGCCGGCTACGGTCTGGGCTTCGAGCGCTTGGTGATGTACCTCACCGGCGTGGGCAACATCCGCGACGTCCTGCCGCACCCGCGCACCGTGGGCAACGCCGACTTCTAATCGCCATAGCGCCACCAAACGCGTTCCAGTGCATCACGCCAGCGCCTCTCGGCAAGCCGAGGGGCGCTTTTTTCAACAGCATCCGTCAAGCTTTTGGCAAGGTTTTGGTCAGTTAGGCAGGGTTGTTGAAAACTCGACCCGCCGTTTGCCGGCAACCATCGACCGTCCAAGGCGTCACGCGTCCTTGGCCAGGCTTCGCGCCCTAGGCTCTGATCTGCCATCACCAAAAACGGAAAGGACGTGGGCGCTATGACCGAAGCCGTTGTTGAAAACTACGAGACCACGACCAGGGGCTCCGCCTCGATGGCAGCCTATCGCGCCGTACGCATCCTGCAGCTCTTGAGCGAGAACACCGGCGAGGACAAGGCACTGCTTTCCGACGAGCTGGTCGAGCTCCTCTCCCATCCCGACGACCCCGCCCGCATGCCCATCTCGGCGG
>CABUTP010000313.1 GCA_902494545.1 uncultured Collinsella sp.
CATAACTTGGGTGAGCAGGGGGTGAGCATCCGTGATTAGCGATGAGGAAAAAGATCAAGTACGCTCGGCGTCGGACTTGGTTGCCATCGTGCAGGAAACGGTTGTGCTCAAGCCCCGCGGCCATGAGTTTTGGGGCTGCTGCCCGTTTCATGGCGAAAAGACCCCATCGTTTCACATTATCCCTGCTACGCAGGTGTGGCATTGCTTTGGCTGCGGCGAGGGCGGCGACGTCTTTACCTATATCATGAAGCGCGAGAACCTGAGTTTTCCCGAGTCGATTCGCTATTTGGCTGATCGCGCGGGCATTGAACTGCACGATACCGGTGCACAGCGCGATCGCGGCACCAAGCGTGCCCGCATCTATGACCTGTGCTCCGAGACGGCTCAGTTCTACCACACCATGCTTATGCGCGGTAAGGACAGCCGTCCGCGCGAGTACTTTGCCAGTCGTGGCATGGGCGGAGATGTCTGCCGACGCTACTGCCTGGGCTTTGCGCCGGGTCGCAACATGCTGGTGACTCATCTGTCGCAGGCGGGCTTTACCCCGCAGGAGATGATCGACGCCAACGTGGCCGTAAGCCGTGGGCGCGGACAGCTCGCAGACCGCTTTTACGACCGTGTGATGTTTCCCATCTTTGATGAACAGGGTCACAATATCGCCTTTGGCGGGCGCATCATGGGCGATGGTCAGCCCAAGTACCTCAACACCGCCGAGACGAGCGTGTTTCATAAAAAGCGAAACCTCTATGGCTTTAACTGGGCCAAGGAGTTTATCGTTGCTCAGGATACTGCCATCGTGGTGGAGGGCTATACCGATTGCATCGCCTGCTGGGAGGCGGGGATCAAAAATGTCGTCGCCACGCTGGGCACGGCGCTGACGGAACATCACGTTAAGACGCTCACCCGTTTTGCCAAGCGCATTGTATATATGTTCGATGGCGACGCCGCCGGTCAAAAGGCCGCGCGCCGCGCGATTCAGTTTATCGAGCAGGATTCGATGGACCTGCGCTGTGTGGTGCTGCCCGACGGCAACGACCCCATGGAGTTCATCACGGCGCATGGCGGCCAGGAGCTTCAGGCGCGCATTGACGCGGCCGAGCCCCTCATGGACTTTGTGTACCGCTCGCTGCAGGAGTCGAGCGACATTACCACACCGGGCGGTCGCGCCAAGGCGCTCGAGGACGCGCTGACGCTCATCTATCCGCTACGTGACAGCTATATGATCGACACGTACTTTATCCAGATTGCCGACCTGTTGGGTTTGGACCTGGAGACCGTGCGCGCGAGTTCGGGCCGCGTGTTTCGCGATGTCGCCAAGCGTGAGGATGCCGAGCGCCGGCGTGAGCAGAACTACGAGCGTCAACGCGCGCAAGCTGAGCGCGCGGGCAGTGCGAGCGGTCGGGCGTCTGGTTCGCAGGGGACGTCTCGCGGTGCCTGGGCCGCGGGTGCGACGCCGCCGGTGTCCGCACCGGTCGAGGAGGATCCGTACGACTACGTTCCGCTTGATGCCTATGGGGCCGCGCCGGTGGAGGCCGACGAGGATCTGCCGCCAATCGATGTGCCTGCGGGAATGGAAAGCGCTGCGCCCGTTGCCGATAGTCCAAGCGCGGCGGCAGCTCCGTCGATGCCGATTGTTTTGACCGATCTGGAGCGGAAATCCCTGGCGGGGGAGCGCGAGCTGCTGACGATGCTCACGAGCTACCCCGATTTGTTCCGCACGTATGCCGATCGCATTTGTTCTATCGAGTGGGTCGACCCGCGTCACGAGTCCATTGCGTGGGCCGTGCTGGCAACGCCGCCGGGAACCGATCCTGCGGCATGCATGGATGCGGCGCGCGCGGTGTGTCCCGAGGCGGCATCGCTTGTCAGCGCCGGGCGCATCTCGGCAACGAGTAAGCACCCGACCGAGACGAACATCGTCTTTATGCTCGATACGCTCGAGCTCTACACCATCAAACGTCGCATGCGAGCCGCGCAGGCTAAGTTGCGTCAGGACCGTTCACTCGACGATGAGGCCCGTCGGGTGCTGACGATGCAGGCGGTGCAAGATTCACAGCGCCAGCGCGAGCTCC
>CABUTP010000314.1 GCA_902494545.1 uncultured Collinsella sp.
CGAATCGGCATCCGTATGCCCGGCGGCATGGCTGGTCTGCGGCCTAAAGTCCCAACCGGCAACGAGCGCCTGTACGGTAAAGAGCATCATGAGCAAAAACACCGCACGCGACGACGCAGCAGCTGCGACAAAGCCGCCCAGCGTGGGGCCAACGATGATACTCACGTTTGAGAACATGGCGATGGCGGAGTTGATGTCTTTGAGCTCGACGGGGTCGTCGGTGAGATACGCCGGATAGGACGTGGCAATGGGCTGGGCAAATCCCATCACAAAGCCCAGGAGTACCGCGCCGGCAAGGACTGTTTCGGTCGCGCTGCCAAAGGCGAGAATTGCCGCGCCGGTTGCCAACGTGCCGACGATACTCGCCCGGAAATGACGGCGCGGACCCCAGGCGTCGAGCGCAGCGCCACCCGCAAAGGATCCCAAGATCACGAATACGTTCATAAACAGAACGGCCAGCGATGTCGCCACAACCGAGGCATCGTCTGCATAGGTGAGCGTTCCGATGACGCCGATAAAGTAGCTGGTCTGAAAACCGGTGTAGATGAGAAAGCGCATCGCCACCAGGCGCTTGGCCTGCACGGACAACGATGATTGAGGCTTTGAGAAAAGAGGGGCGAGCATAGAGACTCCTTGTTTCATACGAATGCGGACGGTGGGCATTCGCCACCGTCTGTCAAATCAATCTATCCGCATGAAACATTTAGGACGCATCAAGCCCCTTCTCTCCGTTTTTCGCCCGTCATGAACTACTTGGTAGATTGTAAGACATGTCCCACACATCTACCAAAGCAAAAACCACCACAAAGGTGCCTGACCCCTTTGTGGTGGAAATGGCGTTTGCCCAGATAAAACCTGCCGAAATAAACCTGTTCCTATTTGGCATGTTATGGCAACGCAGCGAGCCGGTTCCAAGTGCCCCAGGTCGCCCCGAAAGAGGAGCGACGCGTACTTTGGTACGCGAGCGACGGCTTGAGGGGCGAGATGGGGTGCTTGGGGCCGGCGCAGCGTCAAGCCTGAAGGTGATCTTGGATAAGATCACAGATGGCTCGGGCGTCGTTGATGTTGATGGCTCGGGTCGCAAAGCCGGCGTCGAAGGCCTGACGCGCCAGGGCCTCGTTGCAGGCAAGGGCCAGCGTGTGGCCATCGACCAGGTCGAGCGAGCTCTTGCCGCGCAGACGGTCGACACCCGAGCGCGCCACCACGATGTTGTCGAAGCCCTCGGTCTTGTAGCCCTCGATGATCACCACGTCGACATCGTTGTAGCGCAACAGCAGCTCGCGCGCGGGCATCTCGTCCTCCTCGCGCGTGTCGGCGTATTCCGCCCAGCGCGTGGCGCAAATGAGGCCCACGTGCTTGGAGCCGGCCTGGTGATGGCGCCAGGTGTCCTTAGCGGGCACATCGATATCAAAGCCGTGATGCCCATGATGCTTGAGCGAGCCCACGCGCAGGCCGCGGCGGGTGAGCTCGGCGATAACCTTCTCGACAAGCGTGGTCTTGCCCGAGTTTTGGTAGCCGATAAACGCGATCGCGGGGACGGCTGGGGTCAGGGCCGCAGGCGCGACGGCGACGGGTGCGCTCGCGGGAGCGTCGCCGTCGGCAGCGGTAGCCTCAGCAGCGGCCTGTCGCTCTGCGCGGTCCCATATGCCCGAGCGGCCGCCTTCCTTGTGCAGCAAGCGCACGTCGACGATCTCCATGCCGCGATCGACGGCTTTGCACATGTCGTAGATCGTTAGGCACGCGGCACTCGCGCCGGTCAGGGCCTCCATCTCGATACCCGTCTTGCCCGTCACGCCGGCCGTAACCAGTACGTGAAAGCCAACCTGTCCGTCCGAACGCGCCGGCGCCCAACCCTCGGGCACGTCCTCGGCCGGCGTCCCCGCCGGAGCGATGGGCGCAATGTCGCACTTACTCTTGGTAATGAGCAACGGATGGCACATGGGGATGATGTCACTCGTGCGCTTGATGGCCATAATGCCCGCCACGCGCGCGCAGGCAAGCACGTCGCCCTTCTTGGCGCGGTCCTGCAGCACCATGACCTGCGTCTCGGGATGCATGAGGATAGTGCCCTC
>CABUTP010000315.1 GCA_902494545.1 uncultured Collinsella sp.
GACTACCGCATCGTTCCGGCTGCCGAGTACAGCGCGGGCGAGGGCTGGCTTATGCATGCCGACCTTGCCGAGAAGGGCTATGCCGATATTGTGCTCAAGACGAAGAGTGAGGGCGGGCATTCGTCCAACCCCTACGGCGGCACATCGCTCGAGGTGCTGAGCCGTGCCATCACCGCAATCTGCGATATCGAGTGGCCGACGCGCGTGACCGACTTGCTTGCCGCCCAGCTCGTCGAGTTGGGGCTCTACACGGCCGATGAAATTGCCGCCAACGGGGATGCCATTGTCCGCGATTGCCTCGCCAGCAAGAAGCTCTATCCGCTGGTGACGACCACCTGCGCGCCCACGCAGATCGAGGGTGGCAGCACCGGCGCCAACGTAATGCCGCAGGATATGTGGGCCAACATCAACTTCCGCATGCTCGAGGGCACGAGCGTGGCCGACGTTGTGGCGCGCTGCCGTGAGGCAGTTGCCGCGGCGGACCTTGCCGGTCGTGTCGAAGTGGAGCTAGGCCCCGGCAGCTCCGAACCCTCGCCGTCCCCGCGCATCGGTGGTCCCGGCCTCGAGGCGGTTCGCTCCATCGCCGCCCGCTATTTCCGTGATCCAAAGGGGACGGAGGAAAACGGATCATTCGAGCCAGCGGCAATTGTGCCCTCGACCGTGATCGGTGCGACCGACGCTGCCAACTACCAGCACATTTGCCCTGAGTGCATTCGCTTCTCGGCCTTTGTGGTTGATGACGACGAGTGTGATCGCGGCGTCCACGGCACCAACGAGCGCACCACCCGCCGCGCCTACCTCCAGGGCATCCGCTTCCTCGTCGCTCTACTCCAAACGCTCTAGCCAAAAAGCAGGCCTTTGGTGCAATGGGGTCAGGTTTGTTTGCACCAATCATTCCGTGCGGGTTATATGCAGGTTTGCCTGGGCACGCTATCATGTTTGGGTTAGACCGCAACTATGTACCCCATACGCGAAGGGATGCGCATGTATCTGAAGATCGACATGTTCTAGCCGGGCTTACCCCCGCAGTGGCGCCACGCGCCCCATCAACTCTGCCGATTTTCACCTTCACGCATATAAAGGAGTCCCGCCATGCGCGACAAGCTCGAAAAGATTATCAAGGCCTACGAGGAGCTCGAGAAGAAGCTTTCCGACCCGGCCGTCGCCTCCGATATTAAGGAGTTCACGCGTCTCAACAAGGAGTACGCGCACCAGTCCGACCTCATCGCCGCCTCGCGTGAGTACATCGGCGCGCTCGATGACATCGAGGCTGCCAAGGAAATGCTCCACGATACCACCGATGCCGATGAGAAGGAGATGCTCCAGATGGACATCTCCGAAAACGAGGCCAAGCTTCCCCAACTCGAGGAAGACATTAAGTACATGCTCATCCCGAGCGACCCCAACGACGACAAGAACACCATCGTCGAGATTCGCTCCGCCGCCGGTGGCGACGAGGCGGCCATCTTTGCCGGCGATCTGTACAAGATGTACCAGCGCTTCTGTGAGTCGCGCGGCTGGAAGACCACCGTGCTCGACTCCAGCCCCAGCGAGGCCGGCGGCTTCAAGTCCATCGAGTTCAAGGTCGAGGGCGACCGCGTCTACTCCGTTATGAAGTACGAGTCCGGCGTGCACCGTGTCCAGCGCGTCCCCAAGACCGAGTCCCAGGGCCGCATTCAGACCTCCACGGCTACCGTCGCCGTACTTCCCGAGGCCGAGGAGATCGACGTCCAGATCAACCAGTCCGACCTGCGCATCGACACCTACTGCGCCTCCGGCCCTGGCGGTCAGTGCGTTAACACTACCTACTCCGCTGTGCGAATCACCCACCTGCCCACCAACACCGTGGTGCAGTCACAGGAGCAGCGTTCCCAGATCCAGAACCGCGAGGTCTGCATGCAGATGCTGCGTGCCCGTCTGTACGAGATGGAGCTCGAGAAGCAGCAGGCAGAGCTCGGTGCCGAGCGCCAAAGCCAGATCGGCCACGGCAACCGTTCCGAGAAGATCCGTACCTACAACCAGCCCCAGGACCGCGTGACCGATCACCGCATCGGTTTCAACTCCACCTACA
>CABUTP010000316.1 GCA_902494545.1 uncultured Collinsella sp.
TCCACGACGGCGCTCGTCCGCTCATTACGACCGAGGCCATCGACCACGCTATCGACGTGCTCATGGGTGACCGCTCGCTCGACGGTGTCGTGTGCGGTCAGCCCGCGATCGACACGCTCAAAATCGTCGACGGCGATAATATCGTCGAGACGCCGCCGCGCGAGCTCTATTGGGCTGCACAGACGCCGCAGATCTTTAGCGTCGACGCCATGAAGCGCGCCCACACCGCAGCTATCGCCGAGGGCTTTATCGGTACCGACGATTCATCGCTGGTCGAGCGCATGGGCGGGCGCGTCCGCTGTGTCCAGAGCCCGCGCGATAACCTTAAGGTGACGCTGCCCGAGGACCTGCGTCCCGTAACCGCGATTCTGCTTGGCCGCATGGCCGAGGGAGAGGACCTTCCCCATGTTCAGTAACCTGCGCATTGGCCATGGCTACGACGTTCACCGTCTGGTGGAGGGGCGTCGATGTATCATCGGCGGTGTCGACATTCCCTACGAGCGCGGCCTGCTGGGCCACTCGGATGCCGATGTGCTCGCGCACGCCTTGGCCGACGCCATTCTGGGCGCCTGCCGTGGGGGAGACATCGGCAAGCTATTCCCCGACACCGATCCCGCCTACGAGGGTGCCGATTCGATGGTGCTGCTTGCCCGCGTGATGGACTATGCGCGTGAGCTGGGCTTTGAGTTTGTCGATGCCGATTGCACCATTGCCTGTCAGCAACCCAAGATCACTCCGCACCGCGATGCCATGCGCGCCAACCTTGCCCATGCCCTGGGCGTTGACGTCGAAAACGTGGGCGTCGCCGCCACCACGACCGAAAAGCTCGGTTGGGAAGGCCAAGGCGAGGGAATCGGCGCTTGGGCCGTCTGCCTGCTACAGAAAACTGTTAAGGAGTAACGAATGCGTATCTACAACAGCGCTACCCATAAAAAGGAAGAGTTCCAGCCCATCGAGTCCGGCAAGGTCCGCATGTACGTGTGCGGCCCCACGGTCTACGACAACATCCACATCGGCAATGCCCGCACGTTCATCAGCTTTGACGTAATTCGTCGCTGGCTCATCGCGAGCGGCTACGAGGTCACGTTCGCCCAGAACCTCACCGATGTCGACGACAAGATCATCAAGCGCGCCAACGAGCAGGGCCGTACGGCCGCCGAGGTCGCGACGGAGTTCTCCGACAAGTTCATCGGCGTCATGCGCGCCGCCAACGTGCTCGATCCCGATGTTCGCCCCCGCGCCACCAAGGAGATCGGCCCCATGATCGCCATGATCAAGACGCTTATCGAGCAGGGCCACGCTTACGCAGCCGATAACGGCGATGTGTACTTTGCCGTGCGCAGCGATCCCAACTATGGTCAGGTCTCGCGCCGCAACATCGACGACCTTATGGTTGGCGCGCGCATCGAGGAGAACGAGGACAAGAACGACCCGCTCGACTTTGCCCTGTGGAAGGCCGCCAAGCCCGGCGAGCCCAGCTGGCCGAGCCCCTGGGGCGAGGGCCGTCCCGGTTGGCACACCGAGTGCGCCGCCATGGTGCATCGCTACCTGGGCACTCCGATCGACATTCACGGCGGCGGCTCCGACCTTGCCTTCCCGCATCACGAGAACGAGTGCGCCCAGGCCACCTGCGCCTGGCACCAGGGCTTCTCCAACACCTGGATGCACACGGGCATGCTGCTGGTTGACGGCGAGAAGATGTCCAAGTCGCTCGGCAACTTCTTTACGCTGGCCGAGGTCCTCGAGCAGCACTCCGCTGCCGCCCTGCGCCTGCTGATGCTGCAGACGAGCTATCGTTCGCCGCTCGATTTTTCTTGGGAGCGCCTGGAGGGTGCCGAGAACTCGCTCACGCGTATCGCCGGTACGGTCGAGAACCTGCGCTGGGCCGCGAACCATGCGACGGCCGATGCCGATGCAGCTGCCGCCGAGGCGTTTGCCGCCAAGGCCGCCGAGACCCGTGCCACCTTTAAGGAGTGCATGGACGACGACTTTAACACCGCTGGTGCCATGGGTGCCGTCTTTGGCTTTGTGACCGAGTGCAACCAGTACCTGGAGCAGGCGGGCGA
>CABUTP010000317.1 GCA_902494545.1 uncultured Collinsella sp.
GGAGAGGTGATGGCGACCTTCTTGCCGTAACAGGCGTTGAGCAGCGTGGACTTGCCGGCGTTGGGGCGACCGACCAGGGCCACAAAGCCACTGCGAAAACCGGGTTCCACGTCGCCAAAACCCGCGAGGCGCTCTTCCTCGTCACACAGGGCATCGAGCTCCTCGTCGCTCATACCCTCAAACGGGTCGAACTCCTCGACCTCGTTAAACGAATCGGCGCCTTCAGCCTCGTCCAGGACCTCGTCATCCAAAACTTCATCGGTAGGCTGCATATTGTCGGACATGGGAATCCCTTTCTAAATAAAGTCGAGCGCGTGGGCAAAGACAAGCACGCCCACGATCGCGGCGGTAATGGAAAGAACGTATACAGAGGCGGCGGCGATATCCTTCGCGCGCTTGGCCAGTGGATGCAGCTCCTGGGTCGCGAGGTCGACAATCGCCTCCATGGCGGTATTGCACAACTCGCCGTGAATCACCAGGCCGCAGCAGATGATGACCGTAGCCCACTCGGCAATATCAAGCCCCACGATGCAGCCGGCAATGACGGTACACACGCCCGCCACGAGCATGACCTTGATATTGCGCTCGGTCTTGACGGCGGTGACGAAGCCCTCCATCGCGTATGAGAACGACTTTAAAAAGGACGGATGGTCCTTGTTCGATCCGGGAATCATAGACGGCTCCTAGTCGTGGGCGTGGTTGGTGATGGGGCCGACGTGGACCAGCTTGGGGTCCTCGCCGCGCTCGAGCGCCAGATCGCGGAGGATGGCGTCCTCGCGGGCCTCCATGACCTCGGCCTCGTCGTCCTCGATATGGTCATACCCCAGCAGGTGCAGCATGCCATGCACGAGCATCAGGCGACACTCGTCGGCAGGACTATTGCCAAAGCCAGGGGCCTGACGGGCAATAACCTGCGGAGCCAGGATAATATCACCGAGCTCGAGCGTCTCGTCGGCGGGAATGTCCTCGTCAAAGGCCGAGTCGCATTCAAACGAGAGGACATCGGTGGTGCGGTCGATACCGCGCCACTCGTGGTTGAGCTCGTGCATCTCGTCCTCATCGATATACGAAAGGGAAATCTCGACCTCACGCTCAACACCCTCGGCGGCAAGCACAACTGAGCAGATGTGTTCCACCTCATGGGCATCGAGCAGCGTATCGAGCTCGGCATCGTTGCTGATCAATACACTCAACGGGACTCCTTTCGATCGTGTGCGCGCTGCCCACGCGCATCATCGTATGCATCATAGGCCTCAACGATACGGCCCACCAGGGCATGGCGCACCACATCGGCGCGCTCGAGGTGCGAAAATGCGACATCGTCGACGCGGCCCAAAATCTGCTCAACGTCGGCAAGACCGCCGCGACGACCAACCAGGTCACGCTGGCTCAGGTCGCCGGTAATCACGAACTTGGAATTAAAGCCCAGACGCGTCAAGAACATCTTCATCTGCTCGGGCGTTGTGTTTTGTGCCTCATCGAGCACCACAAAGGCATCACTCAACGTTCGACCGCGCATGTAGGCGAGCGGCGCGATCTCGATCACGCCACGCTCCATAAGCTCATCGATGCGTTCGCGATCCATCATGTCAAAGAGGGCATCATAGAGCGGGCGCATATACGGGTCGATCTTTTCCTCGAGGGTGCCGGGCAAAAAGCCCAGGTTCTCCCCCGCCTCGACAACCGGGCGCGTCAGGATCAGGCGGCCCACCTCATGGCGCTTGAGCGCGGCGACGGCGAGCGCCATGGCCAGATAGGTTTTACCGGTACCGGCGGGGCCGAGGCCAAACGTGACGGTAGAAGAGCGGATGGCATCCACATAGCGCTTTTGACCGAGAGTCTTGGGGCGGATGACGCGACCGCGATACGATAGCAGCACGTCATCGCGAAGCGACGAGGCATCATGCTCGCCGTCGCGCAGAACGGCCAAACAGCGCGAGACATCATCGGCAGAAAGCGTGCGCCCGGCAGCAGCCTCACGAAAGGCATGTTCGAAAAAACGCGCGACCAGCTCGACCTCGTCCGGATCGCCGCTCACGGCAACCCTGTCACCGCGGGCAACCAC
>CABUTP010000318.1 GCA_902494545.1 uncultured Collinsella sp.
CGATCTGCTCGGGCGTCACGCCCAGACGATAGCCGACAGCGGCGGCCTTGACGGCATTGGGCACGGACTGCACGCCGGGAATGGCCAGCATGGTATCGACCGTGTCGCCCTGACCAAAGTCGAGCGTAAAGACCGGATGGCCCTCGTCGTCGACGCGAATGTCGCGTGCGCGGACCTCGTCGTCGTCCGAGACACCGGCCAGCATCACGTCAATACCCGCAGGCTGGGCGAACGTATCGCGAATGAACGGCGTAAAGTCGTCCTCGCCGCCCAACACCAGCAACGGCGAGAAATCGCCGGCGGTGCACATGCCCTGGACAATCTCGGACTTGGCGCGGGCGATGTTCTCGCGGCTGCCCAGAATACCGATATGGGAGGTTCCGATCTTGCTCACGATGGCAAGATTGGGGTTGGCAGACTGGGACAGGCGCTCAATCTCATGAAAATGGTTCATGCCCATCTCGAGCACCAGAACCTCGGTATCGGCCGGAGCGGAAAGCACCGTGAGCGGCATGCCGATCAGGTTGTTGAAATTGCCCTTGGTGGCCCAGACGCGATAACGCTTGGCGAGCACGGCGGCGAGCACGTCCTTGGTCGTCGTCTTGCCAATCGAACCGGTAATGCCGACGACCAGGCAGCCAAGCTCCAAGCGATATACATGCGCCAGGCGCAGCAAGAACTCCTCGGGGTCGTCGGTCAGCAAGATGGCGCATCCCTTGTCCTGCGCCAGCGAAACCAGCTCGGCATCGGGTTCGCGCGTCATCACGACGGCACCGGCACCCGACTCAATGGCACGGGAGGCAAAATCATTGCCGTCGACCTTTTCGCCGGGGAAGGCGACAAAGATCGTCCCCTCCTCGACCTGACGCGAGTCGATAACGCACCCGCGGCATACCCGATCGACTTCTTCCGTCACGGTTCGGGCCCCCGTTGAGGCCGCGAGGTTGTTGACGGCGATCTCTATCATTGCAGCTCCCCTGTAAACCTAATAATGCTATCGGCGTATTGTATCCCAGTGCCATGCGCGCGTGGTGCAGGGCATGTGAACACCCTTCAGATCAAACGGCAGACCACGCTCAAGATTGTAACCCCCTACTTCGTGCGCGGGATACCCAGCACGTCGAGCGCGTTGGCCATAATGGACTGGAACGGCACCGCAGCGGCATCTGAGCCGCTCGGCGTTCCGTCGAGCGTGATATAGCACAGCACCTTGGGCGATTGTGCCGGCGCAAAGCCCATAAAGGACGACATGTAGTTCTCCTTGAGGTAACCGCCGTTCTCGTCAGCACGCTCGGCCGTACCGGTCTTGCCCGCCACGTCATAGCCATCGACCGCACCGCCAACGCCCGTGCCTTCGGACACGACCGTCTGCATGCACGATGTCACCTGGGCGGCAGCGTCCTCCGAAATCGCACGCTCGCCTTCGCCCCAGTCCTTCTCATCGCCCTTGCTGGACTTATAGAAGTGCGGAGTCATCATCACGCCGCCGTTCGCAATGCCGCCCACGGCACGTGCGACCTCAATCGGCGAGACGGACAGCGCCTGGCCAAAGCTCATCGAGCCCAGCGTGGCGCCGTCGTACTGGTCGCGCTCCTTGACGATACCCAGACTCTCACCCGGAAAATCGACACCGGAGCTATGACCGATACCCCACTTGTCCACATAGGTGGCAAAATCATCGGCACCGATCTTGCGTCCCACCAGGACAAAGCCCACATTGGAGGAACGGCGCATCATCTCGCGCACGTCCATGGTCATGGTGTAGTCGCGCTTGTCGGCGTCGGTAACGGTGTCGTCGCCAACCTTAATGCTCGCCGGCACCTCAAACGACGTGCTCGAACGCACGGCGCCCAAGTCGAAGCCGGCACCGGCCACGAGCGTCTTAAAGACCGAGCCGGGCTCATAGGCATCGGTAACCAGGCGCAAGTTCATGTCCTCGGTCTTGGCGTTTTCCAGATCGGCCTGGTCATATGTCGGATACGAGCATGCCGCCAGAATCTCGCCCGTCGTGGGATCGGTGACCAGGGCCGAGCCGTTCA
>CABUTP010000319.1 GCA_902494545.1 uncultured Collinsella sp.
CGGCGTTCGGCAGAACGCCGGAACCTAATTAGTCGTGATACTCGCCGCGGTCCCACTTCTCGAGGAACTCGTCAAAGAAGTGCGGGTCAGCCTGAGCCTCGGCATCGGCCTTATTGCAGGCATCGATCTTGGCGATCAGGGCATCGTGCTCGGGAGTCTTCTCGTAGGGCTCCTCAAGGAAGGCAAGCATGATATCGGCCATCAGGAACTCGCCGGTGATCTTGCCGCCAAAGCCCACGATGTTGGCGTTGAGCTCGCGACGGGCATACAGGGCAGAGGTCATGTCGCGGACCAGGGCGCAACGGGCGCCGGGAACCTTGTTGACGGCGTTGGTGATGCCAATGCCGGTGCCGCACAGGGCCACGCCAAAGTCGGCCTTGCCGCTGGCAACAGCCTCGCCCACGGCCTTACCGTAGATGGGATAGTGCGTACGGGTGTGGCTGTAGGTGCCGCAGTCGAGCACCTTGTAGCCAGCCTGCTCCAGGCGGTCGGCCAGATAGATCTTCTCGTCCGTAACGATATGGTCGCAACCGATTGCGATGGTCTTCTTCATCAGAACGTCCTTTCGTCTGAATTCACAAGTTGAGGTAGAAGTTCGAGTTCTCGGTGGCTCTCGTTAGGCCATCTTGTTGAGCATGTCGACACGGATCTGGTGACGGCCGCCGGCGTACTGGGCACGCAGGAACTCACGGGCGATCTTCTTGGCGACCTCGGTGCCCACAACGCCCGGGCCCATGGTGACCATGCGCGAGCCGTTGTGCTCGCGGGTCATGTAGGCGGAACGCTCGTCGGAAATGTTGGCGACGACCATGCCCTTGATCTTGACGGCGGCCATATAGGAGCCGACGCCGTACTTATCGAATGCGAAGCCCTGGGAATCCTTGTGCTCCAGCAGGTCCTTGGCAACGGCGGTCGCGGAATCGACAAAGTCCGCGGCAGGGGTCTCGGAATAGTCGACGACCTCGTGACCGTCGGCGATGAGCATCTCCTTGATGGACTCCTTCATCGACATACCGTCGGCATCGGAAGCGATTACAACCCTCATGACATCCTCCTTGAGAGATACGCAGGTGCGTAGTTTCTGTTTGGAAGTGTTGAATCGCGTTCAGGTCCGGGCATCTGAATGTGCGGTTCTTCACTGTTCATGTTTATTTGAACACATTCGAACAGTAACTGCAACAACTATTTGTTTGTCTTTGTTCTTTTTTGAACAAATACCGTTCACGGATGATTGCTGACCGTTTGAGCCGGGCGCGGACGGAGCGACCATGTGTTCAACAAACAAAAGGGCGACCGAGAACGCGTCTCGGCCGCCCTTCGGCGGTATTCCCCGGTATATACAGCTGTTTTAGCTACTCGGACTGCCCGCCCTTTTTGGCGTGCTTGGAAGGAGCACTCAAGAAACGGCCCGTCAAATAGTTCGCCGGGCCGGAAATATCGATCCCCAGCAGCACGTGTCCTAGCCATAGGAACGCCACGAGCACCAGCAGCGGGATAACGCACGAGGTCACGATCATCACGATGACGCCTTCAATCAGATCGGTCACCTGCCGCACGATCTCATCGGTCATCTGCTTGGCGCCGCTGGTCACCGACGTAACAAGGCTCGATGCCCCATCAGTCAACTGCTCGAGCACGTTTTTGGACTCCGTGGCCTCGGATTTTTTCTTGTTCGATTTTGAGCTGGTCTCGGCTGACTTGTTCGTGGTGTCGGCCGCAACCGCAGCGTCCGCAGCCTTTTGCTCAGCTTGCTCAATACTTACGCGATACGTTTCATCGACCTTCTGCGACACCCAAACGCTTGCAGGCACCAACGCCATGCCGATCACGGCAACCACCAGCACGCGTGTCGCCACACGGCCCAGGACAGCGCTCGTGCTCCAGCGCCCGTGAATGCCGAGCGACACCGCAAAGAGCACCAACGCAAACGGGATTAAGATGCCCAGGCCAACCGACCACAAAATCGTGAGCAAATATTTCTCTAGGTATAGCACGGCAAGCACGATACCAAGGTTGCCTGAAAGCTGCGCGAGC
>CABUTP010000320.1 GCA_902494545.1 uncultured Collinsella sp.
CTGCGGCGGGGCGACCTGAACGGCTACTCCGCCTTTGTTTTCCGCCGAAGCGACGCCGAGGTGCACGCTAACTCGAAACTATATTCTCTGGCGAGAATAATTTCTCACTATCATTATTCGCGCAGAAGTATAATCTGGTTGCAGATTAAAGCCCGCGGTGGGGTACCCGGGCACAAGGTCCGAAAGGGTTGAATATGTTCGATATGGTTTCTCGCCGCGGATTCGTCTCGCTTTCTGTTGTCGCCGCTGCCAGCCTTGGTCTTGCCGGCTGCTCGGACAACAAGACGTCCGAGCCGGCCGGATTCGATGCCAAGGCATCTTCCAAGAAAGCTGTCGAGCTGCAGGTCTTTGCCGCCAACTCGCTCGAGAAAGCTCTGCCCGAGGTTCAGGAGCTCTACACCGAGCAGACCGGCACCACGTTTGCCGACACGCAGTTTAAGGCGTCTGGCGACCTTGTCGAGCAGATGCGCGCCGGTGCCGCCGTCGACGTGCTCATCACGGCCTCCAAGGGCACCATGGACGACGCCGAGGCCGCCGAGCTCGTCGACGTCGACACACGTGAGGACATGTTCGTCAATGATCTCGTGATTATTCGTGCCGAGGGCTCCGACACCAAGGTCGAGGCCATCGCCGACGTCGCGAATCTGGACGGCAAGATCGCCATTGGCGACGCCAAGACCGTTCCCGCCGGCAAGTACGCCAACCAGGCGCTGGCTTCTGTGGGCCTCTACACCGGCACCGAGGGCGACGACGGCGAGTACGCGCCTGAGATCGCCGACAAGGTCGCACTGGCCGACAAAGTTGGTACCGCCGCCGCCTATGTGTCCACAGGCGACTGCGTGGCCGGTTTTGTCTACAGCTCCGATATCTTCCGCTACGACGGCATCGAGGAGGCCTTCGTGTGCCCCGAGGATTCGCACAAGCCCATCGTGTACCCGGGTGCCGTTGCCGAGAGCTCCGAGCACGCCGACGAGGCCAAGGCGTTCATCGACTTCTGTCTGACCAACAAGAAGGCTCAGAAGATTTGGGCTAAGTACGGCTTTGAGCTTTCCGCGTAGTGCGGCTTGGCGCGATAATTCCATCGTTTTGTGTTTCACTCCGTCTTTGTATCCGCTTGGAGCTTTTCGTGCTTAATAGATTCCGCATGCTTGTCACCTGTGCTTTGACCTTCGCGCTTTGCTGGGTGCCGGGATTTGCGTTTGGTGGGGACACTGAGGACGGGGCCCAGGTTGCTGCGACCGCTCATGGGCTTTCCTATGGGATCGAGGGTTTTGAGCGGCTGGCCAAGGGGACCGCTCGTGCCATGGAGGGCCAGCCTGAGGGCTACCGGTTTCCCGTTGACGAGGATGTGGACCTTGTAGTGGCGCCTGCTGCCGATCGCGTTGTGGTGTGGATATCGCCTAAGGCGGTCGAGAGGTATGGATTTGATCCGCAGGACAACGAGTGCATATCGGGTCTCAAGGCCCTCATCTGCAAGCTCGACAGCGCAAACTGCATGGGAGGTGCGCAGCTGGGGGACGTGGATCTTCCTTGGTATGTCACGGCGGAAACAACGTTTGATGCCGGCGGGTATACCTATGGCTTTGACGAGCGCGGTGCGGATGGGGACCGCTATGTGGTGATTGCATCAGCCTCGGGTGATGCTAAGGGCGGCGCGCGTTGGCTTGATAGCGCTCAAATGGTAGAGGCATCGTCTGTCGTGTTGCGGGATGAGCGGGGGCCCTTGACCTCACTGGCTTCCTTTTTGGGCGATATCGACTATCGCCCGTTTTGGGTGTCCATTAAAACGAGCGGCCTTGCCCTGCTGATTTCCTTTGCACTGGGCCTGTTTGCCGCGTGGAAGACTATGGGTACCTCGAGTCGCATCAAGGGCCTGCTCGATTCGGTCTTCACGATTCCTATGGTGCTGCCGCCCACGGTCTGCGGCTTTCTGCTCCTCATGCTGTTTGGCCGCTCGACCGGGGTGGGCCAGTGGCTCATCGCGCACGGCGTCTCGCTTGTCTTTACCTGGCCGGCGGCGGTGATATC
>CABUTP010000321.1 GCA_902494545.1 uncultured Collinsella sp.
GAAGAAGGGGGAGGCCTCGCGGCCTCCCCCTTTTTTGTTTAAGCCAGATCTAACAAACTCGCTGTGTTTTATGACCCTCGTTTGTCGCATCTTCCGTTAACGGGCTACAATAACTTAGTCTGTGCAATATGGAGGTGAACATGGCTGAAGCTGGTATCGGCGTTGATATCGTCGAGATTTCCCGCATGAAATCAATCCTTGAAAAGACGCCGTCGTTTGCTCGGCGTGTGTTTACCGAAGAAGAGTGCGCATATTGCGATGCTTCATCGCGTCCTGCGGCGCACTATGCGAGCCGTTTTGCTTCTCGTGAAGCGGTTCTCAAGGCTCTTGGTACGGGCTTTAGTCAGGGCGTCGGCCGCAAAGACGTCTCGGTAACGCGTGATAACCTCGGAAAGCCTAAAGCAGTGCTTTCAGGTCGAGCGCTCGAGATTGCTCAAGAGTTGGGTGTCGTTGAAGTTGCGCTTTCCATTACCTTGACGGGTGATTTGGCCGTAGCCAATGCCATTGCGATCACCGAGGATGCTCGACCTAAGCCTAAGGAAGAAAAGGTGAGCACCAAGGAACGCGTTGCACAAACGTTTAAAGAGGCTCGCTCGGTTTTAGATGAGCTTGAGCAACTGCAAAATTCGGCTTTAACGGAGCACCTGGGCGATGCTTCGCGAGATACGCTAGGAGCATAGATGAAACCGGTTTTGAGTACCGAGGAAGTCGTTCGTCTCGAGGATATTATCGAACGCGAAGGAACTTCGAAGGCCGAGCTTATGGAGCTGGCGGGTGAGTTTGCTGCTACTGAAATTCTAAAACTCAATCCCGATCGCGTCCTTGTTCTGGTCGGTTTTGGCAACAACGGTGGCGACGGCTGGGTCGCGGCTGATATCTTGAGTCACAAGGGCGTTGACGTAGACATTGTGTCTCCGGTTGAGCCGGATGAGATTCCTGCCGCTCTGGCTCGCCATGTTGCCCGCCGTACCGCCGGTCGTGACGTTCATGTGTGCGTCGGTCCCTCGCGAGATGAGCTTGAGGTTTTGATTGATAAGGCCGACGTTGTTGTTGACGCTATTTTTGGTACCGGTTTCCACGGTGACCTGCGTGCACCGTTTTCCATCTGGATTCCGACAGTTAACGACTGCGCCGACCATGTGGTGTCCATCGATGTTCCTTCGGGTCTGAATGCCGAGACCGGTGTTGTCGACGACGACTGCATCCGTGCCGAGCGTACCGTCACGATGATCACTCCCAAGATTGGCCTCTACAGCGCTGATGGCCCAGAATACGCCGGTGATCTGGTGTGTGGTAGCCTCTATGATCGCCTTGATGAGGTCATCGATGATGTCGACCATGCCGCCGAGATTGTTGAGCCCGGTGACCTGGTGGATTTCTTTGCTCCGCTACCCACGAATATCGATAAGTATTCTCGCGGGTCCGTCCTTATTGTTGCCGGCTCGGCGCAGTATCCTGGCGCTGCCATTATGGCCGCCAAGTCTGCTGCCCGCGCGGGTGCCGGCTATGTGGCTGTCGCGACGCCTGACGCGTGTGCCAATCTTATTCGTATGGCACTTCCCTCGATTCCGGTTTTTGCCATTCCGTCCGATTCCCGCGGCTCTTTTGGTGCCGCTGCCCGTATGACCGTGTGCGAGATTGCAAAGAAGTACAGCTGCGTACTGTGCGGTCCCGGCATGACGACGTCTGCCGGCGCCATGCAGGTGGTTTCGGGCTTGTTGGAGCTTGATGTGCCGCTGATCCTTGATGCCGATGCGCTCAACTGCCTTTCTAAGATTGCTATCGACGGTATCGATAGCAACCCTGAGATGTACCGCCGTGAGCAGCCACTCGTCATGACGCCGCACTATCGCGAGCTTTCGCGCTTGGTTGCCGGTGACGAGGTTAACGATCTGGGGACTGCAATTGCGGCCGCACAGAAGGTTGTCTGGGCTGCTGGCTCCGACAATCTCGTGGTTATTGCCAAGGGGCCGACGACGGCTATCTGTGGCGTTGAGCGCGTGCTTTTGCCGCTCTCGGGTCCGGC
>CABUTP010000322.1 GCA_902494545.1 uncultured Collinsella sp.
GCGGCCGATGCCGAGCAGATCGCCGGCGACCCGGAGTTTGCCGAGTTCTTTGAGGCCGCCGCTGCCGGTATGGCTGGCAAGGAGGCTCAGACGGTCGCAAACCTGCTGGTCAACGAGATGATCGCCTACCTTAAGGGCGCGGGCGTGTCGCTCGCCGAGTCCGGCATTGCGCCGGCTCAGGTGGCAGCTCTTGCCAAGCTGTTGGCGACCGATGCCATCAGCTCCAACCAGGCGCACGAGGTCTTTGAGGCCATGGCCCAGACCGGCGACGACCCCAACAAGATCGTCGACGAGCGTGGCATGCGTCAGGTGAGCGATGCCGGCGCGTTGCAGCCGATCGTGGATGAGGTGCTGGCAAACTGTGCCGATCAGGCGCAGCAGTACCGCGACGGCAACCAGAAGGTCATCGGCTTTTTGGTGGGCCAGTGCATGAAGGCGAGCCGCGGCAAGGGCAACCCGAAGCTCTTCAACGAGTTGCTGAGAAAGGCGCTCTCGTAAGCGGGAACCCGGGAGCCCCGGCAGGGCGGATGCTTGCTCAAAATTTCGAACAGTCCTGCGCAAGACGAAGGCCACATTAAGTGGCCTTCTTTGCGTGCGGAACTCATTTTGAGCAAGCATCCGCCCTGCCGGGGCTCCCGGGTTCTGTGACGACTCGGCCGTTCGGGTCAGGTAGGCTGAATGGAATTTGGTGAATGAGGGCGCCGTTGGCGCCCTCATTCTTTATGGATGTGGCAAAGGGGCTGTCCCTTTGCCACATTGTGGGAGTGACGGAAATCGGGGTCTAATACTTTTCCGCGAAGTGAACGACCTTATTTGGACCCCTGAAGCATCGACACTTTTTGGGCTCTGTTTCCTGCGGTTTTGTCGAGTTATTCCTGCGGTTTTGCTGGCGAAAAATGCAGATGTTTCGGGGGTCCGATTTCACTCGTTCACTTCGCGGAAAAGTATTAGACCTCGATTTGTTGGGTCGGGGGAGAGCCTTTCTTGGATGCCGGAGATGTACGCTGCGGCAGACGGATCGCCAGAAGCCGGCTGTTCCGCGCCTGAAGATTTCCAAAAAATTAACCTTTGTTGACCTTAATAGTTAGATAAACTAAACTATTTTCCAAAAGTGTGCTCGAGCAAACTTGTTTACTCGGGTGCTGAGGCACCGTGCCGCATCCAATGCGGCAAAAGGGAGAAGCAACATGAAGAAGTCCACGTTCAACACCCTGCTTGTTGGTGGCGGTTTTCTGCTCGGCACGGCCGGCATCAAGCTGCTCACCAGCGCTCCGGTAAAGAATGCCTGCGTGCAGGGCATCGCGTGCGGTATGCGCGTCAAGAACTGCTACCAGGACATGGTCGAGCAGGCCAAGGCCAATGTCGATGACATGGTTGCCGAGGCGGCCTACATCACCCAGAGCGAGGCCGCTGCTGACGAGGCAGCCGAGTAACGCTCCCAGGCACAAACTATGAGATTCTCGATTATTAGCGAGATCCCCGGCAGGACCCGTCTTCAATTGGCGGGTCCTGTGCCAGAGAGCGATCTCGATGCACTTCTTAAGCTCAGCGGCGATTTCGACGGCGTGCGCAAAGTGCGCGTTTATGGCCGTATTGGCCAGATGGCGCTCGAATATGACGAGCAGTGTCGTGCGGGCGTGCTCGACGCCTTGGGTGCGCTCGATGCCCAGGCCATTGCCGACGCAAAGACGGGTTACGTGATGCAGCTTGAGCCACGCAAGCACAAGCTCGTCATGGATCTTGCCACACTTATCGGCGCCCACTACGCGCGCCGCTGGTTCCTGCCTACGCCGCTGCGTGCCATCTTTGTCGTGGCCGGTTACATGACCTTTTTGCGTGCCGCCCTCCACGAGCTCGCGCAGCCGCGCCTGACCGTTCCCGTACTCGACGCTTCGGCCATCGGCATTTCGTTCGTCAAACGTGATGTCGACACCGCGGGCCAGACAATGTTCCTGCTCAACGTGGGCGAGCTGCTCGAGGACTACAC
>CABUTP010000323.1 GCA_902494545.1 uncultured Collinsella sp.
TCATTCGGCTGCCTTAGCGTCGCACCCGCAAAGGAAACGTAGTCGGTCTTATCCAGCAGGTACGATCCGCACAGCCGATATTCGCCGCAAACAGGCTCAAACGAAATCAGGTGAGCATCGAATAAAGCATGTAAGTCGCGCCGAAGCAGAATACCGTTGCTGGCAACCTGCGATTTTGGTCCCGAGTAATTCTCGATATGTGCAGCCTCCAGAGCTTCGCTGACGCCGCAGTCCGACACCGCGCAACGGCCGTCATAGGCGGCAACGAGCTGCTTGCGGAACCATTGCTGCCCCAATCGCTCGCGCCTTAACGCATAGCGGACCTTTTCGTCGTCGGTCGCACCCTGTCCGGCAAACTCAATATCGACGGGCATGTGCTTCAGATAACTCATGTCGGGTGCAAAACGAGGGTCCGGTCCGCCTTTATGAACAGGACCGTGCAGAACAAACCATCCGTTTTCGGGCTCGAACCGCTCAACAAACGCAAGGCCGAGCACCTTATAGCCCACCTCGGTTGCAAATATGACTCCGACTGGGACGCCACATTCCATGCAGTTGAGCATTTTACGGTTGTAATTCTGGTCTCGAAAACCAACGGTACCCGGCGCTTGAACCGAGTACTTAATGACCCACGTACCATCGTCCAAATAGAGCGGAGGCACATCGGTGTAGAAGCTCTTTTTGGAGTTATGGACCGAGAGCGCAAAGATCTTATTGGGATCTTGCTTCACCCGATCCTGGCCCGGCCAGAAGATCCCTGAATCCCGCGTTACGGGAAAGAAGTCCGAGCCAATTCTCAAACGATACTGATACTGAGGGCTATCTTCCTTGGTGTGGTGCGGAAGGCTGGTCCAAACGCCGCCGCGCTGTTCCTCACCCAGAAACCACTCCCATGCCTCAACGTATTCGGAAGGCACGAGACTGCAGGCGCGGTCATAGCTTGGTCCATCCATCAACGGAACAGCAAGGTCAATGTCGTTCATCGCCAGCACCTACAACCATACGAACGCGAGTCATGCCCCTCAATAATATGACCGAGAGTCAATTATTACGAGATCTCATTCCGTGATCGGCACATCGTTGATGCTCTCGGTTTGCCGTTGGCGCGCTCGTACCCCGCCATCCCACTCCCCTGTATACTGATGTAGCACGTGTTTCATCCGGGCTTGTTGGGCCGGGTCGTTCATGGGAGGGTCTTGTGGCTGTTTCGAATCCGCCTAAGGGGAGCGTTTCTTCTTCGTCCATCAAGCCGGTGACGCGCAAGGCCGTGCGCTGCCAGCGCGAGGTCGCCTGGCTTGTCACGCAGGCAGCGGGCAGGCTCGTGGCGAGCACGGAGGACGTCAACGCGCCTACGCCGAGCTTTGTGCTGGCAGCGGCGCTGGATTTCGTGCGCCAATTGGAGCTTGCCGAACAGGATGCCGGCGGCCACCTCGACTACCAGAATGTTATGGCGCCCGACCTGCAAACGTTCTGCCACATGGCCAAGTTGCCCGCCGCGCCCAATGCGCTTTCGGACGCAGGCTACATGTTTACGCTTTCGGGCGCGGACCTTATCCGCGACATCTATACATACTGCAGCGAGCTCGCCGAGCGCCATGTCTTTGACGCGGCTGAAGTCAAACCGGGATATGTCATCAAGCTGGTTCTTAGGCTGTTCTTGATGGACGGGTTCGCGGCCATGCCGGCGTAAGCCGAGTCTTTAGCATCACCGTCAACTGGGCAACAACCGCTTAACCTTAGTGGGCGCCAATCGAGGGTCGATTATTGGGTCGCCTCGTCCGCTAACGCATTTATTCCACGCGCTCCAACAGTCGATACTTGCGGTTGCGGCTCGTCGCCGGCGCCGTGGGCTCAAGCTCGCCTTGAGCAATGAGCGCGTTGACGCGCGACCTAACCTGGGAAATTGTGAGCCCCGTGCGCTCTGCCAGCTCACGCGTCCCCAGCTCGCCGTAATGTTTGAGTGCCGTCACAATTAAGCCCCCGCCA
>CABUTP010000324.1 GCA_902494545.1 uncultured Collinsella sp.
GCCAGGTAGTGCGGCATGGGCATGAGGGTCTTGGTCTCGTTGCAGGCGTAGCCGAACATCCTGCCCTGGTCGCCGGCACCGATAAGATCGATCGGGTCGGTGGTAGCGCCGGTCTGGGTCTCAAACGACTCGTCGACGCCCTGGGCGATATCGGGCGACTGCTCGTGGATGAGGCTCATAACGCCACAGGTATCGCAGTCAAAACCAAACTTGGCGCGGTTGTAGCCAATGCGGCGGATAACGCCACGGGCAATCTCCTGCACGTCGACGTAGGCCTGGGTGCGGATCTCGCCGGCGACGATGACGGTGCCGGTGGTCACGAGGGTCTCGCAGGCGCAGCGGACGTTTTCCACGTTGGCGGGCACGCCGTTGGGCGCAATATAGCCCTGCTCCTGCAGCTCTATTTCTTTGGCGAGGATTGCGTCGAGAACGGCATCGCTGATCTGGTCGGCAATCTTATCGGGATGACCTTCGGTCACCGACTCCGACGTAAACACAAAGGACCCGTGTTGGGGTGGGATGGAACGAAGTTCTTCTGACATGATTGTCCTTTCAAAAACGTGTCCCGGCGACCGTTACCATTCCGCCGGGCTCTCTATGCAAGGGCACATCATAGCGCGTAAATCAAACATTCACACCCTTTCCGCACCTACTCATTGGGGACAGACATAAATGACCAGCCTTGCCTAAGTGCCGACAGGTTGCCCAAAGAATGGTCATTTAAGTCTGTCCCCAATGAGTAGGTCAAGTCTGTCCCCAATGAGTATGTCCCCAATGAGTAGGTCGGTGCCCTTTGTGCGGAGGTTGCTTTGTTGCTTTATACTGATGCGGTTAGACATCCATCCTGTAATCGAGGAGATTTCCATGGCATCAGACGTTCGCGTCCGCTTTGCACCCTCACCGACGGGCAAGCTGCACATCGGCGGCGCCCGCACCGCTATCTATAACTGGGCTTTCGCCCGCGCAAACGGCGGCACGTTCATCCTGCGCATCGACGACACCGACCCCACCCGTTCCACCGACGAGAACACGCAGATCATCCTGCGCGCCATGCGTTGGCTGGGCCTGGACTGGGACGAGGGTCCCGAGGTGGGCGGCGACTATGGCCCCTACGCACAGACCGAGCGCCTGGACCTGTACAAGCAGGCCGCCCAGAAGCTCTGGGACGAGGGCAAGGCCTATCCCTGCTTCTGCACTAAGGAGCAGCTCGACGCCGACCGCAAGGCCGCGCAGGAGCGCAAGGACCCCTTCCAGGGCTATCAGCGCCGTTGCCGCGATCTTGATCCCGAGGAGGCACGCCGCCGTATCGAGGCCGGCGAGTCCTACGTCCTGCGCATCAAGGTGCCCGAGGACCGCGGCGACGTCGTCATCCACGACGCCGTCCACGGCGAGGTGACCTTCGACGCCAAGGAGCTCGACGACTTCGTCATTTTCCGCTCCGATGGCACGCCCACGTACAACTTCGCGACCGTCGTCGACGACGCCATGATGAAGATCACCCACGTCATTCGCGGCGACGACCATCTTTCCAACACCCCGCGCCAGGTCATGGTCTACGAGGCCCTCGGCGCGCCCGTGCCCACGTTCGCCCACATCTCTATGATCCTGGGTGCCGACGGCAAAAAGCTCTCCAAGCGTCACGGCGCCACCTCGGTGGAAGAGTACCGCGACGCCGGTTATCTGCCCGACGCCTTCGTCAACTATCTGGCACTGCTCGGCTGGTCGCTCGACGGCGAGACCACGATCATCCCGCGCGATGTCCTGGCCAGCAAGTTCTCGCTCGACCGCATCTCCAAGAACCCGGCGACCTTCGACCCCAAGAAGCTCGACTGGGTCAATGCTGAGTACATCAACGGTATGTCCGATGCTCAGTTTGCCGACGAGATCATGGTCCCCGAGCTGCACGAGGCAGGCCTTATCGAGGGTAACGTCGAGTACGGCGAGGACTGGATCGACGCGCTCGCTGCCATCGTCAAGCC
>CABUTP010000325.1 GCA_902494545.1 uncultured Collinsella sp.
CGGCACCAGGATGCCATCGGGCACGCCGTGGCACGTCGTGGGAATGTCGACGTTAAAGATGTCGTCGTGCACAAACTCGCTGTCCTCGATGGTACCGTCGAGGGCGCGAGCGACCAGTGAGCGCGTGTAGGCCAGCTCGATGCGATGGCCCACGCCGTAGCCGCCGCCAATCCAGCCGGTGTTGACCAGGTAGACGCGCGTGCGGCCGTCGGCGATGCGCTCGCCGAGCATCTTAGCGTAGACCATGGGGTCGAGCGGCATAAACGGCTCGCCAAACAGCGAGGAGAACGTGGGCGTGGGCTCGGTGACGCCGACCTCGGTGCCGGGGATCTTGGCGGTGAAGCCCGTCACAAAGTGGTACATGGCGGCGTCGGCCGTCAGGCGCGAGATGGGCGGCAACACGCCAAAGGCGTCGCAGGTCAGGAACAGCACGGCGCTCGGAGTGGTGCCCATGCCCTTGGTCCACGCGTTGGGGATATGCTCGACGGGGTAGGCCACGCGCGTATTGTGCGTGATCGAGACGTCGTCGTAGTTAGGCTTGCGATTCTCATCGAGTACCACGTTTTCACAGATGGCGCCAAAGCGAACTGCGTTGAAAATCTCGGGCTCGTGGAACGCGTCCAGGCCCTCGCACTTGGCGTAGCAGCCGCCCTCGACGTTAAAGATGCCCATGTCGGACCAGCCGTGCTCGTCGTCGCCGATCAGCAGGCGCGTGGGGTTGGCCGAAAGCGTGGTCTTGCCGGTGCCGGACAGGCCAAAGAACACGGCGGTCTCGTGCGTGACGGGGTCCATACTGGCCGAGCAATGCATAGGCAGAACGTCGTCCTCGACGGGCAGCAGGTAATTCATAACGCTGAAGATAGACTTTTTAATCTCGCCGGAGTAGCCGGTACCCGCGACCAAAATCACGCGCTCCTGGAAGTTGATGACCACGGCGGCGCTGGAGTTGAGGCCCTTGATGGCAGGGTCACACTGGTAACCTGGCGCCGCGAGCACGCAAAAGTCCGGCTCACCGGTGCGCGCGATTTCGCGAGCGAGCGGACGGGCGAGCATCTGCTTAATGAAGAGCGCCTGACTTGCGCGCTCGCAGGCAACAAGCAGTCGGCGCGTGTGATTACGATCGGCACCAGCCATACCGCGAGTGACGAACACGTCGCGCTCGTTGAGATAGTCGACGATGCCGGCCTTGATGACCTCGTAGCTTTCGACGGACAGCGGGCGGTTGACGGCGCCCCAGGCGATTTTGTCGTGCACGTCGGGGGTGTCAACGATAAAGCGGTCGTTGGGCGAACGTCCGGTACGCTCCCCCGTCTCGATCACGAGTGCACCGTTGGAGGCCATGCGGCCTTCGTTACGGCGGATGGCATGCTCGACGAGCTCGGCTGCCGGCAGGTCAACCAGCAGGCGGGGCTGGTTCTCGGCGGGGTCTTCGACCAGCGTAATGCCAAAGTTGGATAGAACTTCTGCAGGGGTAACACCAGGCATGGGGCCTCCTTTAAAAACGCGACACGTGGACGCGGCGCGCACTTTACTCACGTAAAGCCCGTTGTACCCGATATGCAAAAACGTTTTTGCGGCAAGGGCGAAGCGCCCGCCCAACGGTCAAAAATCGCACGCAAGCGGCCTAGTCATTAGGGACGTTCTTAAACGACTAGTCGTTGGGGACACTCTTGAACAGGCAACAGCCAAGGAGTGTCCCCAGCTGCCGGCACTTAGGGACGTTCCCAAAGTGCCGGCACATAAGGAACGTCCCTAAGTGCCGGCTACAGCGGCAGGTCTTGGCCGAGCATGGCAATGGCGCTCATGAGGACCAGCATGCCGGCGGCGTAGGGCAGCACCGCGCCCAGAAGCTCGGCGTCCTTACCGCGCACGTGAACGGCGGCAAGGCCAATGGCGAGGGTCTGCGGCGAAATCATCTTACCGGCGGCGACACCCAGGGCGTTCAGCGCGACCATCCAGTAGTCACTCAC
>CABUTP010000326.1 GCA_902494545.1 uncultured Collinsella sp.
TAATTTCATTTGGGGGAAACCGCAATGAGGCAATACATCTTCGCCAGCCACGCGCATTTTGCGACCGGCATCAAGGAGAGTACCGAGCTGCTCTCGGGCGCGCGCGATAACGTCCACGACCTGTCGATGTTTGTCGACGGCCGCACCGATGTCGCCGAGGAGGCCGCCAAGCTCCTGGCGACCTTCGACCCCGCCGACGACGTAATCGTGTGCACCGACCTGTTTGGCGGCAGCGTCAACAACGAGTTCACCAAGATCGTCCAGACGCGCCCCAACACCTACCTGGTTGCCAACATGAATCTGCCGCTGCTGATCCAGCTGCTCTTTTCGGACCAGGAGGCTCCCGCCGATCAGGTTATCCGCGAGATCCTCGCGGCTGACGACACGCGCGTCAAGTTTGTCAACGACCTGCTGACCGATGCGGATGACGAGGAAGAGTTCTAGTCACCGCCTGCTATTAATGGGGCCGGGTTTCCGGCATGAGACCTTTGGGGGTCAATCATGATTCAACTGCTTCGCGTCGACCATCGTCTGCTTCATGGCCAGGTGGCCGTCTCTTGGGTCCAGGGCTTGGGTTCTGACTGCATCTTCTGCGTTGGCGACAAGGTTGCCAACGATCCCGTCTGGAAGACTACGCTCAAGATGGGAAAGCCGGCCAACGTCAAGCTCGTCATCAAGGACATGGAGCACGCCATCGAGGCCATCAACTCCGGTGTTACCGATAAGTACAAGATGATCATCTGCGTCGCCAGCATCGCCGAGGCCAAGCAGCTTGTCGACGGCTGCCCGCAGATTACCTCCATCAACCTGGGCAACACCAAGTCCAAGGACGAGCAGCGTCCCGATGCCCGTAAGATCTCCCGCCAGATCTTTGTGACTGCTGCCGAGGAAGAGGACATTCGTGAGCTCGTCGGCCGCGGTGTCGAGGTCGAGATTCGCGCTCTGGCCGACGACCCCAAGGTCGATGCCCTAAGCGCCCTCTAATTGAGAACCACGGGCGGCGCGCACGGCGCCGCCCCTATTCGTGGGCGTACCGGATAAACGCTTTACCCGTTACCCCCATCTACCGTTCACCGGGAGTACACGCCCGTTGAGCGATTGGTATTAAATAGTTTTCTCATGACTATATAATTGGTATCAAATCATTTGCACCGGTTTAGGTGTTAACAGCACACCGGTACAAGCTGGATCTGTCTAGGCGATTGTCGGCATGGAAAAGGGCGCGCTGACAAGTCGGGAATCGCCGCGCGGATCCAAGAGGGATCAAAGGGAGGAACAATGCTTGTTCAAGCGATCCTCATCGGACTTATCGCTGCCTTCGGTAAGCTCGATTATCAGCTCGGTACGCTCTATGCGTTCCGCCCGATCGTTCTGTGCCCGCTCGTCGGCATAGTCCTCGGGGACCTGCAGTCCGGCCTCGCCATCGGTGCGAGCCTCGAGCTGCTCTTCATGGGTTCAATCTCCATCGGCGCTTACGTGCCGCCCGATGAGTGTATTGGCGGTGTGCTCGCCTGCGCCTTCGCTATTCAGCTGGGTCAGAGCACCGAGGCCGCTATCGCGCTCGCGATGCCCATCGCCACTCTGTGCCTGGCCATTAAGAACGTCGTCAACGCCGGTATGCCCCTTCTGGTCGACCGTGCCGACGTCTTTGCCAGCAAGGGTAACCTCAAGGGTATCTACGCTATGCACTGGATTATCGGTCTCGTGATTGTCGTCCTGGCCTTTATCCTGTGCTCGGTCTCCTTCTATCTGGGTGCCGACGCCGTTCAGGGCCTGCTCGACTTCATCCCGACGTTCGTCCTCGATGGCTTTGGCGTCGCAGCCAACATCCTGCCTGCCATGGGCTTCGCCATGCTCGGCCGTCTGGTGCTTACCAAGCAGCTCGTGCCGTTCTACTTCCTGGGCTTCCTGCTGTGCTCCTATGCCAACGTGCCCGTCCTCGGCGTCGCCCTGATCGCAA
>CABUTP010000327.1 GCA_902494545.1 uncultured Collinsella sp.
CTTGGCGATGAGCTTGTACACGGTCACGGTATGTTGCTGGCCAATACGGTGCGCGCGGTCGGTCGCTTGGTCCTGCGCGGCCACGTTCCACCACGGGTCGTAGTGGATGACCACGTCGGCCGCCGTCAGGTTGAGGCCCACGCCGCCCGCCTTGAGCGAGATCAGAAACACCGGCACCTCGCCCGCCTGGAACTGCACGACCATCTTGGCGCGGCTCTCCTTGGACGAAGCGCCCGTGAGCTTAAGAAAGCCGATGTCCTCCTTGGCCAGGCGCTTGCCAATGATATCGAGCATGCCCGTGAACTGGCTGAACAGCAGAATGTGGTGCCCGCCGTCGAGCGCACCGTGCACGAGCTCCATGCAAGCGTCGAGCTTGGCGCTCCCTGCCTTGTAGTCCTCGTAGTGTAGATGCGGGTCGCAGCAGATCTGACGCAGCTTGGTGAGCTCGGCGAGCACCTTGAGCTTGTCTTTCTTAAACTCGGATGCCTCGCGGTGCTGCACCTGCTGGGCGATGCGGTCCTGGTTTGCCAGGTACAGCTTGCGCTGCTCGCCGGTGAGCTGCGCTATGACCGTATCCTCGATCTTCTCGGGCAGGTCTGCCACCACGTCTTCCTTTACGCGGCGCAGCACAAACGGCGACACGAGCGCCTGCAGGCGAGCGGCGCTGTCGCCCTCGGCGTGCTCGACCGGGCTTTCGAAGCGCTTGGCAAACGACTCGCGCGAGCCAAGCAGGCCCGGCATCAAAAAGTCGAAGATGCTCCAGAGCTCGGACAAGCGGTTTTCGATGGGCGTGCCCGTCAAGGCAAAGCGCACGCCGGCAGGCAGGCGCTTGGCGGCACGCGCTACCTGCGTGAGCGGGTTTTTAATGTACTGGGCCTCGTCGAGCACAACGCGGGCAAAGTCCTGCTCGGCATACTCGTCGACATCGCGGCGCATGAGGTCATATGACGTCACGACCACGTTATGCTCGTCGGCGCCGGCTATCTGCACGCGGCGCTGCGCCTTGGCACCCACAATGGCGCACACGTCGAGCGAAGGCGCAAAGCGCTCCAGCTCGGCGGTCCAGTTGTACACAAGCGACGCAGGGCACACCACAAGCGTGGGCTTGGCGTCCCCCGCCTCCACGCGCGCCAGGATATGTGCGATCATCTGCAGCGTTTTGCCCAGGCCCATATCGTCGGCCAAGATACCGCCGAGGCCCAGGTGCTCGAGCGAGCCGAGCCACTGGTAGCCGTCGACCTGATAGCCGCGCAGTGTGGCCTTGAGCGAGACCGGCACCGTAAAGTCCATCTTGCCGAGCGTATCCAAGCGCTCGACGGTGCGACGGAACGCAGCGTCGCGATCGGCTTCGAGCTCGGGCGTGCGCGCAAGCATGCTGTCGACAAACAGGGTACTCGACGCGGGAAGCGACACGCCGTCGAGCAGGTCGACAGCATCGACCCCCAGGTCCTCGGCAAGACCAAACGCGGCGCGGGCACCCTCGTCCAGGCGAATGATGTCGCCCGACGTGAGACGCGCAAACGTCTGGTGACGCTTGTAGGAGTCGAGGTAGATGGCAAGGTCTGCCGCCGAAAGGCCGCTCGCGCCCAGTTCGACGTCGAGCAGGTTACTCTTGACGGTTGCACGCACCGAAAGCTTGGGGGCAGGGCGGACCGAGATCTGGCGTAGGCGGTCGCTGAGCATGACCTCGCCCAGCTCGGACAGGGCAGACAGGCCCTCGGTCAGCAAGCGGAACAGGCTCTCGTCATCGCGTTCCTCAAACGCCAGGCCGCCCTCGTGGAAATCGAAGTACATGGCAGCCGTGTCCATAACACGAAACTCTGCTATCTCGTCGCGCGGCGGCACGCCCGGGCGCTGCTCTTCGAAGGGGCCGCCCGGAGCACCCAGGCTAAAGAGATCTGCCGACCAATCACCGTAGGCAACCGTAATCTTGCAGGTCACAAGC
>CABUTP010000328.1 GCA_902494545.1 uncultured Collinsella sp.
GCAAAAGATCTGCTACCGAATGCGCAAGGAGATCGCCGCCAAGATTGCCGTCGTGCCGATGAGCTACTTTAACGGACACAGCAAGGGCGACGTGCTCAGCCGCATCACCAACGACGTCGATACACTCGGCCAGTCGCTCAACCAGAGCGTGCCCCAGCTCATCACGTCGGTGACGCAGATTATCGGCGTGCTCGTCATGATGCTGTCGATAAGCCTGCCGCTCACCGGCGTCACCGTGCTCACGCTGCCGGCCGCTGCGCTTATCATGACCGTGATGATTCACTTCTCGCAGCCGTACTTCCGCGAGCAGCAGCAGGTTCTGGGCGCCGTCAACGGCATTATCGAGGAGGATTTTGCCGGCCAGAACGTCATTCAGGTGTTCGACCGCGCCGAAGCTTCGATCGAGGAGTTCGACCGTCAAAACGACCGCCTGTTTATTAGTGGCTGGCGCTCGCAGTTCCTGTCGGGCCTGATGATGCCGCTCATGAGTTTGGTGGGCAACATGGGCTACGTGGGCGTCGTCGTGGTGGGCGCGCAACTCGCGCTGACCGGCAATGCCACGCCCGGCGACATCCAGAGCTTCATTCAGTACGTGCGCAACTTTACGCAGCCGGTGCAGCAGCTGGGCAACGTGAGCAACACGATGCAGTCGATGGCAGCTGCCACCGAGCGCGTCTTTGAGTTCCTGGCTGCGCCCGAAGAGGAGCAGAAAGCCGACGCGCAGATCCCCGAGAAGCGCCCCGGTCACGTGGAGTTTGACCATGTCAAGTTTGGCTACACGCCCGACAAGACCATCATCCACGACTTTAGCTGCGAGGCGCAGCCCGGCCAGACCATCGCCATCGTCGGTCCCACCGGCGCCGGCAAGACCACGCTCATCAAGCTGCTGCAGCGCTTCTACGATGTGGACGGCGGCTCGCTGCGCGTCGAGGGCATCGACGTGCGCGACTGGGACCGCGCGGCACTTCGCGGCGAGTTTGCCATGGTGCTGCAGGATACCTGGCTGTTCAACGGCACCATCCGCGAGAACATCCGTTACGGACGCCCCGATGCGAGCGATGCCGAGGTCGAGGCCGCTGCACGCGCCGCACGCTGCGATCACTTTATCCATACGCTCGCCGGCGGCTACGACTTTATGATCAACGAGGAGGGCACCAACCTGTCGCAGGGTCAGCGCCAGCTCGTGACCATCGCCCGTGCCATTTTGGCCGACCGCCCGGCGCTGATTCTGGACGAGGCGACCTCCAACGTGGATACCCGCACCGAGGAGCTCATCCAGCGTGCCATGGATGCGCTGATGCAGGGCCGTACCAGCTTTGTCATCGCGCACCGCCTGTCCACGATCCGCAACGCCGACGTGATCTTGGTAATTCGCGACGGTGACATCGTCGAGAAGGGCACGCACGACGAGTTACTCGCCCAAGGCGGCTTCTACGCCGACCTGTACAACTCGCAGTTCGACGAGGCGGCGTAAATTCTGCCGCAGGGAACGAATAACGCCCCGACAATGGGGGCGCAGGATAATCTGCGCCCCCGTTTTTGTTTTGCAGCCCTCGAAGCGCCTTCCCTGAGACCTCATTGACGGCGTTTTCCAGACCCCGTGGGCAAAAAAGAGCAAATATGAGTACTGTCACCTTTTTAGTAACAGCCAAAACCACCTCAAACGACCTCTTTGCGGCCTCTATACGCCTTCGAATTAATCAAAACGCCCGTTAGCAGGCTTCTGCGTGCCAACGTTAATGAACGTATTTTTCACTTTGTCTATTATCTCGCTAGACCGATATGTTACTAGGTTAGCAACCGTACTCATATTTGGCATTTTTTGCCCACGGGGTGTTTCCTGGGGAACCGACAACAGCCTTAGGGTCCCGCGCGGTGCAGCTCCCTCCCGGCATCCGCCGACGTTTGCCCAGATAAAACCTGCCAAAATAAAC
>CABUTP010000329.1 GCA_902494545.1 uncultured Collinsella sp.
AAATAGCGCGTTTGCTGACGGCGCGAGCAGTCGCGGCAACGAACCTGTCCCGTCGCATCGGTAGCGCAGACGCCCTCGGCGGTCAGCAGGCAGTGCTCGCACACCATAAGCTCGGGACGGTCGTCGTCGACAGGGCCCAGCACACCTGGTTCGGCCGTCAGTTCGGCAATACGCCCCGCATCATTGCCGAGCAACTCGGCCGGCAAGTACACCCGCCCCGCACCGAGTCCGCGCAGCCAGGCAAGCGTGGCCCGATTCGCGCAGAACACCGGCGCCGCCACGTCAAACGTCACGCCTAGCTCGCGAGCGATCACCACCTGTCCCAGGTTGCGGCAGACGACGCGCCCGGCACGCTGCATCAGTGAGCGGGTCTGGCCAGCGTCACCCGTGCGGCACACCTCGTCAAGCACCACAACGGCGTCGGACAAATCGAGTTCTCCGCGCGGGTCGGCATCCATCAGCTGCCAAGCAAAAATCATGCGAGTGGGAACCGCGCACTCCACCAACTCCGTCGACGCACCGCCATCCACCGCAACGTCCTCAAAGGGCAGCACCTCAACGGCACGCGCAACGGGCGCAATCGCATCCGCCTCGGCCCGCATGCGCTCCAACACCGCCGCCGTCTGATCCAACACGCCGGCGCTGCGAATCAGGTATACCTCGCAGCCCGCGTCCACCTTACGCTTGCAATGCACGACGACGCGCTTCCCCGCTGCGGCATCCACCGGGCAGGGCACCTGCGGCCAGCGCTTGGGCACATCGGGACGCGCGTCGACACCCGGATAGAACCGAATCTCGAGCGTGTCACCCGCCGCCACGGCGGCGTCGAGCTCAACGGTCACCTCTTCGTGGCCCACAGCGACCAAACGCCCCACGCGCACGCCCTGGTTAATTGCGCGCTCAAAGCTCATCAGCTCGGCACCCGAACGCCCTCGCAGGTACGTATCGGTAAACCCACGGTTAAACGACCTCCCCAGCTCGCGTTCAAGCTCTTCCACGGCATCGGGGTCCCACGCGCCGTCGCGCAGCATATCGAGTGCCCGGCGCCACACCCGCACCACGTTGAATACGTAATCGGGGTTCTTCATGCGCCCCTCGATCTTGAGCGACGCCACGCCGGCGGCAACGAGCTCGGGCAGATGCTCGATACCCAAGTAATCACGCGGGCACAGCAGTCGGTCGCCCTCAACGGTGACGACGCTCTCCCCTGCCTCGTCCACCAGGTCATACGCCAGGCGGCACGGCTGCGTACAGTCCCCGCGCATCGCCGAGCGCCCGCGTCGCAGGGCAGAGAACTCACAAGCACCCGAGTAGCCAATGCAGATGGCACCGTGACAGAACACCTCGATGGGCACGCCCGTACCGCACAAGGAGGCAATCTCGTCGACCGTCAGCTCGCGCGCGGTCGTCACACGCTCGACGCCCAGCTCGTCGGCTGCCAGTTGCACGGCACCTTCGCTATGAACGCCCGCCTGCGTAGACAGGTGAATCTCGACCCCGGGAATCGCCGCGCTCAGCGCGCAGGCCAACCCGGCATCGGCCACAATCAGAGCATCGGCGCCCAGCTCCAGTGCATGAGCTCCCAACGCCACCGCATCGGACAGCTCATCGTCAAACACGAACACGTTGAGCGTCACGTACACGCGCACGCCATGGGCATGCGCCACGGCGCAGCCGCGCGCAAACTCGTCATCCGTAAAGCCATGCGCGCTCACGCGGGCGTTAAAGCCGCCCAACCCCGCATAGATGGCATCGGCACCCGCGGCGATGGCCGCAAGCATCTGGTCGAGTCCGCCCGCCGGCGCCAGCAGCTCGGGCAGCACCGCACCGGCAGCATTCAATCCAGTCTCGTATTGTCCACTCGGCCCCATCGCCCGAATCGCCATCGACAAACTCCTTACCAAGGTATGCATTCACTCTGAAAAATGCCGTC
>CABUTP010000330.1 GCA_902494545.1 uncultured Collinsella sp.
CCAGATTATCGAGGTATCGGCCAAAACGTCGACCGTGCGCCTGATTGGCGACGAGAACTCGGGCGTGTCCGCTATGGTGCAGGACACGCGCGCTCAGGGCATGCTGCAGGGTCAGGCTGACGGCACGCTGCGTCTTGAGTACGTGAGCGTCGACTCCGACGTTAAAGTCGGCGACATCATCGTGACCTCGGGCATCGGTGGTGTGTTCCCCAAGGGCCTTCCGCTTGGCACCGTCTCGTCGGTTGAGAAATCGGCAAACGACGTGTACTACACCATTGTGGTGCGCGCTCAGACAACGGCCGAGAACAACGAGGAAGTGCTGGTCATTACCTCGCTGACCGACGAGCAGTCGGCCTCGGACGAGGACGTGAGCACGGCTAACAGCACGCCGCAGGGAACGTCGCGCGATGCTGCGACCAAGACGAAGGACGAGAGCTCGGATGACAGTTCCGACGCGTCCGAGACGACCGATTCCGGCTCGAGCGAATAGGGGGCATGTCCATGGATCTACACGAGCAGGGGGCGAGCTCCCGCACGTTTGCAATCGCCGCCATTGTGTGCGTGCTGCTGCAGGCGGGCCTGGCGCCGCAGATCTCCATTGCGGGCGGTCGCGTCAACTTTATGATTATCCTGGTATGCCTGAGCGTGTTCTCGGGCGATCCCACGCGGGCTGTCGTCTGCGGTTTTTGCAGCGGCCTGTTCTATGATCTTTCCGCCGCCGTTCCGGTGGGCGTTATGTCGCTGCTGTTGACGGTGGGCAGTTTTGCCCTGGTGCACAGCGCTGCCGGTCAGACGAGCGGCTCCACGAGCGCGCGCGGTATTACCGTGGGCGCCTTCGCGCTTGCCATCAACGTGGTCTACAGCATCATCTTGCTGTTTATGGGTCTGGAGACGAGCTTTGTGGTGGCTGTTTTTGGACACGCCCTGCCGTCTTCGATCCTGACGGGTCTGGTTGCCATTCCGTTTTTGATGTCCGGCGTCGTGCCGCAGTCTGGTTACGGATTCTCCGCACGCGGTGGTCATCAGACGGGCATGCGCTTTAAGCCCAAGACCCGCAAACTCAAATAGGGGAGGCTCATAGATGTCTTCCCAGATGACGGTTATCATCGCCGGTATCGTGCTGGTCGTGGCCATTGTTGTCGCGCTGGTCATCATGCGCCGCGGCGATTCCCGTTTTACCTACGACACACAGCATGGAACGGCCCCGCGCGCCACCGAGGGCGAGGGCAATACCGCCGCGACCGCCTTCAAGGGTCGCTTCTCCATTCTCACCGCCGGCGTGGGCGCGATGTTTGCCGCGCTCGCCGTCAAGCTGTGGGGTATGCAGATGGTCTCGTCGGGCTACTACGACAAGCAGGCCAAGAGCAACCAGACCCGTACCGTCACCACGCCGGCTGTGCGCGGGCGAATCCTTGATCGCAATGGCGTGGCACTTGTGCAAAACCGTCCCTCACTTGCCGTCGTCGCCTATCGCGACCTGGCCGATGACACCGTGCTGGTGCATCACCTCGCGAATGTGCTCGGAATGCCCTACGTCGCGGTGCTGCGCAACATTCAGGACAATTCCGAGGGCGCCCAGAGCCTACATACCATCGCGACGGACGTGCGCCGCTCCACGGTTGCCTATATCAAGGAGCATGCCGGCGAGTTCCCGGGCGTCAAGATTGCCGAGCGCACCGAGCGCCAGTACCCGTACGGCGAGACGGCCTGTCACATTTTGGGCTATACCGGCACCATTACCTCCGAGCAGCTCGAGGCTCAGAACAAGAAGGCTTCGGGCGATAACGATAGCGCCGCCGGTCAGATTACGTACCAGTCGGGTGATATCGTGGGGCAGGCGGGCGTCGAGAGCTACTACGAAAACTTGCTGCAGGGTATTCGCGGCGAGCAGACGGTGGAGGTCGATGCCTCGGGCAATGTGACCGGTCAGG
>CABUTP010000331.1 GCA_902494545.1 uncultured Collinsella sp.
CATCGGTGTGCGTGATGTAGTACTCGTGATCGTTGATCGACACGAAAGCGCGCGTCTTGGAACGCAGCAGCTTCAGAAATCCTTCGAAATCGGTCTCGACGACATCTCCAGCCTGGAACATGATGTTACCTCCTGGCCCGGCGCCACCACGGCGCATTGATAAACGTTGGTACTCCTTTAGTAAAACCTTTATCAAAGGTTATGCGTTCATCATTTAGGCAAGTGGTAAAAAACCGCAGGGTAGACGGGATAAAACGTTTAACCATCCCATTTGTTTGTCACATTCTGAAGGTACTTTTATGCAAACCTACTTTCCCAATTGGAATCTATCCTTTTGGCCGGGCAATTGACCGTCTATCGTTTAAGCCCGACGGGTATGAACGGGGCATCTGCAACGCCACCGCAAGGAGACACCATGGAGACTATCGAAGCGCTCATTCACCGTCGCAGCTGCCGCAACTACAGCGATCGTCCCGTCGAGGCCGAAAAGCTTGCGCGTATTATCGAAGCCGGCCAATATGCACCGAGCGGCATGGGTCGCCAGCCGGTGACGTTTGTCGCCGTCACCGACCCCGCGACCGTCGAGCGTCTCTCACGGCTCAACGCCCAGGTCATGGGCAGCAACGGAGACCCCTTCTATGGCGCCAAGACCGTTGTGGTGGTGCTGGTTGACCGCAGCGTGCCCACACATCTGGAAGACGGCTCGCTCGCCATGGGCAACCTGCTCAACGCCGCCTATGCACTGGGTGTCGATTCGTGCTGGATTCACCGCGCGCATGAGGTCTTTGACTCGCCCGAGGGCCTGGAGCTGCTGGCCAGCTGGGGCCTGCCCGCCGACGGCAGCCTGCGCGGTGTCGGTAACTGCATTCTTGGCTACGCCGAGGACACGCTACCCGAGGCAAAGCCGCGCCGCGACAACATCATCTACGTAAGGTAACCCAGGAGCGTCAGCGGGGTGGCTAATTTGGGACGGGGCTATTTTAGCTACCCCACTCGCAACTTATCCCGCCGATGGAGTTGTTGCCGTTTCGCTCGTCTGATTCGCATCGACGTCGTCGCCTTGTTCGTCCTCGTCCTTTTGAGCATCTGCGATGGTGGAGGCCGCCGCGACGATGCCGCGCTGGGGTGCGACGCCCGTCTGGGTCTGAGCGCCCTCGACAACTTCTGTGCCTGCATGCGCGAGCTCGGGCGATTTAAACACTGCGTCCAAGTTGGCGCCACCGCCGGCATAGCCAAGCGCAGCGAGTGCGATGACGATCACTGCAACGGCGGCCACGATCGGCACGTAGCGATGCCAGCCGGCGGGATTGAGCCCGCTGCGGCGAGCCGCCCCGCGGCTGATGTAGCCGAGCGTTCCGTCGTGCTTGAGCTTTGAGCCCACCACGCGTTTGCGGCCCCACAGCGAGGACTCTGCCTGCATTGCCAAGCGGGCGCTTGCCGAAGGATAGCCGTATTTAGTGCGCTTGAACGAGCCATCAAACCCCGAGGCGTGTTTACCCCACGTCACCGATGTCGTGCGTCGGTTGACCGGCGCGGCACTCCGCCTTCTGCGGCTCGGTTTTGAAGTCTCAGCCATATGCCCTCGCACGCCGTAACCAAATCGAAACAATAACGCTTTGGACTGTAGCACACGCGTCGCGCGCGGTCACGGGCGCCTCGCTCAACGGTCATCGTCCTTCAGCAAGCGCCACAGCGTTGTACGGCTTATGCCCAGTACCTCCGCCGCACGGGTTCGGTTGCCGTGGAGATGATCTACAACCAGATGCGCGATATCTCGCTCGGTATCGGCCAGCGGTCGCAGGATATACAGGTCGCTTTCGAGCGTCGGGGCGCCAAAGGCTGCGGTCTTAATCACGTCCTCTTGGGCGAGCACTTCCTCCGCCACAGCGCGGTCCACCGCGCCCGCCCCCACCAATATATACAGTC
>CABUTP010000332.1 GCA_902494545.1 uncultured Collinsella sp.
AGATACAGATCTTTATTCATAGGGGTCCTTTCGTTCGTTACCAACCCAAGAGCGAAAACGCCCCGTCGCAATAGCCAAAATGAAGCACGGCACCGTTGTCGGGTTGCTCTCCCCCGCCAGTCACGCATCTAAGAAACTCCTGGCAGGCTGAGCCGTGGGAGACGGCCAGCACGCAGTTGTGCTGCGGTCGGGCCATGATGTGGGAAAGCGCCGCGACCATACGTGCGCGAAGCTCACTTTCCGACTCGCCACCAAAGGCAACCGGATAATCGCCCCAGGGTTGCGCCGGCATCTCGCGGTTTGATGTGCCCTCCAGCGAGCCCAAATGCCACTCGCGCAGGTCGTCGACCAGCTCTATGGAACAGCCCTCGCCAACGATCAGCTCGGCCGTACACCGGGCCCGCCCCAACGGAGACGAATACACATGGTCAAAGGTCACGCCGCGGTCCTCGAACGCCGCACGCGTCGCCAGCGCTTGCTCGCGCCCGCGCGCCGTAAGCGGCGAATCGTGCCAGCCCTGCAAAATGTTCTTCACATTGAGCTCGGTCTGCCCATGCCGCACCAAATACAGATCGGCCACACGCCCTCCCCTCGCACCACCGCAAAGGAGACAGGCACCTTTGTGGTGGTTTTGCCGCCGGATCGTACCGCAACGACGCGTAACTACAGCAGCACGTCGGCAAGCGGACGCTTGGGCACGTGATGCACCTGCGCCTCATCGCGCCAGTAATTGATAGAGCCATCCGGGTTGGAGTCGATCGCGTCGATCACTTGTGTCTCGGCTGGCACGCCAAAAGCCATGATCAGCTTGAGCTCATACTTGTCGCTATCGAGCCCCATGGCAGCAATCGCGTGGGGCGTAAAGGCCTTGAACACGCAGGCTGCCACCTCGGGCGTGGCGCTGCGAGCGGCGAGCATCATCGTCTGGGCGGCAATGCCCGTGTCGACCTCGGTGATGGGCGCGGCGGGCTTACCCGGAACAGCGCGCTCGGCAAGAATCGCGATGTAGCCGGTCGGACGCTCGCCCTCATCGGGACCCGGCCAATCCTTAAGCGCACCGGCCCACGCGAGCTCGTCAAACACGCGCGCGCAATCCTCGGCACCGCTCACCACATGAAAGCGCAGGCGCTGAGCATTGGCGCCACAGGGAGCCAGATGCGCAAGCTCCGCCAGCTCGAGCAAAAACTCGCGCGGCACGCGCATGGACTCGTCAAATCGACGGCACGTGCGGGCGCGGCGAACCAGCGCGTCAAACGTGTCCAGGCCAAGCTTTTCGCAACCCTGTTTTGCCATCGACTCGGCGCTCAACGGCACCACGGGAACTGCTTCGTTCATAGGGACCCCCCAATAAAAGCCAATTGTTCTTAAGAAAATCTAACCTAAAACGTAGGCAATAACGAACAGAGCTGCAATGTTCTACATCTGTTGAATATCCCACATCCAAACGGGAAAAAAGATAACAATTCGGGAAGGTGAGGCTCCCATTCGCCCTTTCCGCCCCACGCGACGGCACCCTTGGGCGATACTGGTTGCAAGAGCTACGGCTTACGCCGCACGGAAAGGAGACATCATGGGCATCTTTAAGAACGATGACAGGCAGTCGAGCGCGTTTGGATTTGACGAGAAAAGCATGGCAGGCAAGGCAGTCAAGGCCGTGCGCTGGATTTACGCCATCACGGGCGTCTTGGCGCTTGTCGCCGGCATCGCACTGCTGTTTGCGCCCGCCAAGTCCCTCGTCTTCCTGACGACCGTCTTGGGCTTCTACTTTGTGATCACGGCCGCAATCAGGCTGTTTACCGCTGTTTTCGAGCCGCTGCTGCCCACCGGCTGGCGCGTTACGAGCATCATCTCCAACCTGCTCATCATTCTGGGCGGCGTCATAATCCTGCGCAACCAGGCCTTCTCGACCGCGACGCTCACCACG
>CABUTP010000333.1 GCA_902494545.1 uncultured Collinsella sp.
CCAATGGCCCATTCTAGGAACTATTCCACCGCAGCTTAGATTGGGAAACCGCGAAACCTTAAAGCTCTAATTCATTCAAACGGAGGATTGCCACGATATAGATCTTGAGCGCTTGCTTGAGCTGTTCCTCGTTGGCACACTCGTTGGGGCCGTGCATCTGGCCGCCCCACGCGGGCAGCTCAAGGCCGGTCTCCTCGGGGCCAAACGAGACGGCGCGGGCAAAGTTGCGCGCGTACGTGCCGCCGCCCATGGCAAAGGGCTCGGCATGCTTCCCCGTAAACTCGTTATAGGTATCGATAAGCGCCTTCACAGCCGGATCGTCGGCAGAGACCGAGAACGGCACTTTAGCACGACCCACGCGATACGTCACACCAAAGCGGCCCACGAGCGGCTCGAGCTGCTCGCAGATGGTATCGGCACTGGTGCTATCGGGGAAGCGCACGTCGATGACCTGCTCAATGTGGCCATCAACCACGCGGATGACGCCGGGGTTGCACGTGAGCGGGCCAAACGCCGCGCTCGTCGCATCGATGCCCAGGCCGCGACCATAGGCGTCCGCATGCACAAAGGCCAGAAACTTGACAAACTCGTGCTCGGCAGGCGTCAGCAGGCGCTCGTCACGGGCACCAAACGTGTCCTCGGCCTCGCGCAGATACGTCACAATCAGGCCGACGGCATTGATCGTTCCCTCGGGCATCGAGGCATGACCGCCAATACCGTGGGCGAAAATCTGCGCATGCCCGTTATCGAGCGCCGTGATCTCCAGGCGGTCGGCGTTCTCGATCGGCGCCGGCAGCTCATCGGCGGCAATCGCAAGTTCGCAGATAGACTGCGACGGAATGGCGTTGCTCGCCTCGGCGCCACTCCACGACACAATGCGCCCGCCGTCGATCTTGGGGCTCATAAACGTCGCCCCAAACTGGCCCTTCTCGGCATTGCAGACCGGGAACTCGGCGTCGGGCGTAAACAGAAAATCGGGGTTTGCGTGGTTCTCCAGATAATGGTGAACGTCGGACATGCCCACTTCCTCATCGCAGCCCAGCAGGGCGCGGAAGGTATAGCGCGGGGTAATGCCGTGCTTGAGCAGATAGGCGCCGGCGTAGAGCGACAGCACCGCCGGACCCTTGTCGTCGATCACGCCACGACCGAGCAGCCAGCCCTCGCGACGCTCCATCGCAAACGGGTCGGTGTTCCAACCGGGACCGGCGGGAACCACGTCCACGTGGCAGATGGTCGCGAGCTGCTTGTCGCCGCGGCCGGGAATGTCGGCGATGCCCACATATCCCTCGTCGTCGCTCGTCTGGTAGCCGAGCTTCTGCGCGATGCCGAGCGCGCAATCGAGCGCGTCACGGACCGGGCGGCCAAACGGCGCGCCGGGCTCCGCATCGGCAGAAACTGCCACGGACGGATAGCTCACCAGCTGCTCGATATCGGCGACGACATCTTCCCAAACTTCGTCTACATACTCAGCGACGCTCTGCTCCACCTGATTCATGGACGACCTCCTTACCAATGAGGGGCGAGCGTGCCCGCCCCTCACATCACATACTTATATAGCGAAAAGTTTAGCAAGCTCGGCCACCGAGTGCACCACCGCATCGGCACCCGCGGCCTCGTGCTCCCCCGGCGCCGCCGCGCCCGAATAGATGCCGATACACGGCACACCCATCGCGTGCGCGCCCTCCACATCGTTAAAGCGGTCGCCGATCATCACGGCCTCGTCGGCCGTCGCACCGAGCGCCGCCAGCGCATCGCGGACCGAATCTGCCTTGGTCTCGCGCCCCTGCGGCGGATTCATGCCAACCACGGCTTCGAACTGGCAAAGCCCCAGCTCATGCACCATATCGATGCACTTCGCCTCCATGCGCGACGTTGCCACAACCATACGCTTGCCCTGGGCGGTCAACCCATCCAGCAGCTC
>CABUTP010000334.1 GCA_902494545.1 uncultured Collinsella sp.
GCAACATGAGCCCCATGAACGTGTCGGTCCACGCCGTGAGCCCCGATGTCCGCCGACGCATGATGGGCCGCAACGCCCAGCGCGGCATGGATGTGCTCGAGGCCATCATGGCCGCCGGCATCGAGATTCACGCGCAGATCGTGTTGTGCCCCGGCATGAACGACGGCGAGGAGCTGGAAAAGACCCTGCGCTTTTGCGAGGAGCACGAGCAAATCACAAGCCTGGGCATTGTGCCGCTTGGTTTTACCAAGCATCAGAACCGTTTTAGCTGGTCCTACAGCGACAAGCCCGAGCTAGCGCGCGAGACCATTGCCATGATCCGACCGTTCCAGGACCGCGCCTATGAGCGCTTTGGCCGCCACACCTTTCAGATGAGCGACGAGTTCTATCTGGACGCCGGCATCGAGCCTCCCGAGGCGGACTTTTACGACGGCTACCCACAGTACTACGACGGCATCGGCATGATCCGCTCCTATCTGGACGAGACCGACAACGTTCTTGCCGCCGACGCCGAGCGTCTGGCCCGCGTTCGTAAGGCTATGACCGCCCGCGACCAGCACCTGGTATGTCTTTCGGGCGCCAGCGCACGCGATACCGTGGCGCGCTTCGTGGAGTCTCCACAGGGCCTTTCCGGCACCGTCACGGCCATCAAGAACCGCTACTTTGGCGGCAACGTGGACGTGACCGGCCTCATCGTCGCGTGTGACATTCTGGAGCAGCTGCCGCAGGACCTGTCGGGGGTTATGCTCTTTGTGCCTAAGCTCATGTTCAACGCAGACGGCATGACGCTTGACGAGTATCATCGTGACGATTTACTCGCAAGCCTTACCAGTCGCGGCGCCGAGGTTCATGTGGTGTCGACCATGCCGCATGAGCTGCTCGATACCCTGGAGCACATCCTTGGCATTGTGCCTGCCGACTCTACTAATACCGCTGACCCTATCCATTAAAGGAGAGCAGATGAAACCTATCGTCGCCGTCGTCGGACGCCCCAACGTGGGCAAGTCCACGCTCGTTAACCGCCTGGCCCAGACCTCGGACGCCATCGTCCACGAGTCCCGCGGCGTCACGCGCGACCGTTCGTATCACACGGCCGATTGGAACGGCCGCGAGTTCACCATCGTCGACACGGGCGGCATCGAGCCGCTCAAGAGCGATGACGTGTTTGCCACGTCCATCCGCGATCAGGCGCTCGCCGCCGCCGAGGAAGCCGCCGTCATCCTGTTTGTAGTCGACGGTCGCACCGGCGTCACCGAGGAGGACGAGTCGGTCGCGCGCATGCTCAAGCGCTCTGACAAGCCGGTCTTTCTACTGGTGAACAAGCTCGACAACCCCGATCGCGAGAACGACAGCATCTGGGAGTTCTATTCGCTCGGCATCGGCGAGCCCACGCCGCTCTCGGCCCTGCACGGCCATGGCACGGGCGACCTGCTTGACGACATCGTGGCCCTGCTCCCCGAGGAAGAGGACGAGGTCGCCGACGAGTTCCCCGATGCACTGAACGTCGCCATCATCGGCCGTCCTAACGCCGGTAAGTCCTCGCTGTTCAACCGCATCCTGGGCGCCGACCGCTCCATCGTGTCCAATATCGCCGGCACCACGCGCGACGCCATCGATACGGTTGTGGAGCGCAACGGCAAGCACTACCGCATGGTCGACACCGCGGGCATTCGCAAGAAGAGCACCGTGTACGAGAATATCGAGTACTACTCCATGGTCCGCGGCCTGCGCGCCATCGACCGCGCCGACGTGGCGCTGCTCGTCGTCGATGCCTCCGTGGGTGTCACCGAGCAGGACCAGAAGGTCATGGGCCTTGCCATCGAGCGCGGCTGCGCCATCGTGGTGCTGCTCAACAAGTGGGACCTGCTCGACGACGACCGCAAGCGCGAGGCCTGCATGGAGACCGTCGACCGC
>CABUTP010000335.1 GCA_902494545.1 uncultured Collinsella sp.
CCTCGACGCCCAGCATGTCGATAACATCCTGCGGAGCGATGGCGTTGCCGCGGCTCTTGGACATCTTCTCGGCCTTGCCGGTCTCGGCATTGCGCACGGTCAGGAAGCCGTGGGCAAAACGTGCTCGGGCAGAGCCTCGCCGATGGCCATGAGCATGGCGGGCCAAATGACGCAGTGGAAGCGGATGATGTCCTTGCCCACGATGTGGAACTGCGCGGGCCAGCGATAGGCCAGCTCGGCACGCGCCTCGTCGGTGTCGACACCGTAGCCGACGGCCGTCATATAGTTGAGCAGCGCATCGAACCACACGTAGGTCACGTGACCCTCGTCAAACGGGACCTGAATGCCCCAGTCAAAGCTCGTGCGGCTCACGGAAAGGTCGTTAAGGCCGCCCTCGACAAAGCTGCGCACCTCGTTCATGCGGAACGCAGGCTCGACAAAGTCGGGGTGCTCGTCATAGAGCTTGAGCAGCTTGTCCTGGAAGGCGGAAAGCTTAAAGAAGTAGGACTCCTCCTGCACGCGCTCAAGCGGACGGTGGCAATCGGGGCACAGGTGCTGGCCGACGCTACCGTACTCTTCGTCACCCTTCTGGACCTGCGTATCGGTAAAGTAGGTCTCGTCGGGCACGCAGTACCAGCCGTCATAGCTGCCCTTATACAGGTAGCCGGACTCCTTCATGCGCTCCCACAGATACTGCACGGCGTGATGCTGGCGCGGCTCGGTGGTACGAATGAAGTCGTCGTTGGAGATCTCGAGCTTGCTCCAAAGCTCCTTGAAGTGCGGAGCCTGGCTGTCGGTCCACTCCTGCGGCGTCATGTTGTGCTTGGCTGCAGCCTCGGCGACCTTCTCGCCGTGCTCATCCATGCCAGTCAGGAACTTGACGTTATAGCCGGCAGAGCGACGATAGCGAGCCTGGACGTCGGCGATGATGGTGGAATAAGCCGTGCCCAGGTGCGGATCGGCGTTGACGTAGTAGATGGGCGTCGTGATAAAGAACGAAGGCTTGCTTTGATCCATGGGGTTTGTCCTCCAGAAAAACGTTGCATACAGGGGATGATTCTAGCGCAAGGGCTGGATATCCTCCATCTATTGCATATCGAGCACCATGGCATAGACATCGCGCTTGCGGCGCGAGTACTTCTGAGACAGGCGCTTTGCCACCGCAGAGGCGGGCTCCCCCTCCTCGAGCGCGGCGCGGATATCCGCGCGCAGGGCCTCGTCGGGATCCGCTGCCGCGGCGCCAACCGGCACGATACCGGCCTCCTCATCCTCGCTCGGCGGCGCGATGACCAGCGCAATCTCGCCCTTTACCTCGCCGCGAGCACGCAGCTCCTCGGCAAGCTGGGCAGCGGGCCCGCGCAAGACCTCCTCGTGCAGCTTGGTGAGTTCGCGGCAGACGGCAACCTCACGCTGGGGAAAGACCTCCGCCACGGCCTCGAGCGTCGCCACGATGCGATGTGGAGACTCGTAGAAGATGAGTGCGCCGGGCACCACGGCAAGGCGCTGTAAACGGCGCACGCGGTCGCCGTGCTTTCGGCCCAAAAAGCCCTCGAAGAAAAAATGCTCGCAGGGAATGCCGGACGAAACGAGCGCCGTGACGCAAGCAGAGGGCCCGGGAATAACTTCAACGGGCACATCGGCCTCACGCGCCGCCTCGACCAGCGCCTGTCCGGGATCGGACACACTCGGCATGCCGGCGTCCGAGGCAAAAGCGAGGGTCTCCCCCGCCAGCAGACGGTCGACCAGACCGGCGGCGCGGCTGGCGATCACATTCTCATCGCAACGGACAAGCGGCTTGGAAATGCCCAGATGCATCAGCAGCTTTGACGTCACACGCGTGTCTTCGCAGCAAATGACATCGGCGGCGGCAAACGCCTCGCCAACGCGCGGGGACAGGTCGCCCAG
>CABUTP010000336.1 GCA_902494545.1 uncultured Collinsella sp.
GCTCCCCAGCACGATGTCGACATCGTCGACGTCGAGCTCGTGGGTGCCACCAAGGCCCCCTGCGTACGCGTGCGTATCGAGGGTGCCGAGGGTCAGAGCCTGTCGCTCAACGACGTCACGGCCAACACCAAGTGGGTCGGCGATGTGATCGAGGAGCTCGACCCTATCTCTTCGAGCTATACGCTCGAGGTGTCGAGCCCGGGTATGGCGCGCCCGCTGCGCCGCCCGTGCGACTTTGCCCGCTTTGTGGGCGAGAACTGCGAGCTCACCTCCACCGCCACCGAGGGCCGTCGCAAGTACGCCGGCAAGATTGCCGCCGCCACTGAGGCGAACGTGACCCTCGAGCTCGAGGACGGCGAGTCCGTTACCCTCGATTTTTCCGATGTTAAAAAGTGCAAGTTGAAGCCCACCTACGACTTCAAGCCCGCGAAGGAAGGAAAGTAAGATGGCAGCATCCGACATGATGTCCGCCCTGATGGAGCTTTGCCAGGAGAAGCACATCGACCAGCTCTACCTGATCGACCGCCTGGAGCAGTCGCTCGCCAAGAGCTATGCCGAGATCCTGCATCTTGAGTGGGGCGCCAAGGTGACCATCGACCGCACCACCGGCAAGATCTACGTCTACCGTCTGGAGCCGATCGACGATTCCATGGACGAGGAGGGCAACTTCACCGAGTTCGAGGAGATCGACGTCACTCCCAAGAACACGAGCCGCATCGCCGCCCAGCACGCCAAGGCCGAGATCAACGCCATCGTGCGCAACTCCGCCCGCGAGCAGATCTACGAGGAGTTCTCCGGCCGCATCGGTGACCTCATCAGCGGTACCGTGCTGCAGTCCACGCCCGACTTCACGATCGTTAAGATTCGCGAGGGCGTTGAGGCCGAGCTGCCGCACTTCGACCAGCGCCGTTACGAGAACGAGCGCAACGAGCGTCCGATGGGCGAGCGCTACCTGCACAACCAGCACATCAAGGCCGTGATCATCGACGTTCGCGACCCCAACTCCAACCTGCAGCCGGTTCGTGGCGAGCACAGCCGTCCGCCGATTGTCATCTCCCGTACCCACCCCGAGCTCATGCGTCGTCTGTTTGAGCAGGAGGTGCCCGAGATCTATGAGGGCACCGTCCAGATCAAGTCGATCGCCCGCGAGTCCGGCCAGCGCTCCAAGGTCGCCGTCCATTCGCTCGACGATCGCCTGGATCCCGTGGGCGCCTGCGTCGGCCCCAAGGGCAGCCGTGTTCGCGCCGTCGTGGGCGAGCTTCGTGGCGAGCGCGTCGACGTCATCCTGTGGGATGCCGATCCGGCCGTCTACGTCGCAAACGCCCTGTCGCCCGCCAAGGTCACCCGCGTCCTTATCGACGAGGAGAAGGCCTACGCCGGCGTCATCGTGCCCGACGACCAGCTGTCCCTCGCCATCGGCAAGGAGGGCCAGAACGCCCGCCTTGCTGCGCGCCTGACCGGCTGGCACATCGACATCAAGTCCGAGACGCTTGCCGCCGACATCCTCAAGAACGTTCCCGTACACGAGGAGCCCGCCGCCGACCTGATCGGTGACGAGGAGGACGAGGACGTCCGTCGCTGCGAGTTCGTGTCCGAGGACGGCATCCAGTGCCGCAACCAGGCCCGTCCCGGCTCCCGTTTCTGCGGTGTCCACGACACCGACGCCTTCGATGATGCGGAGGACCTGATCTAGCGCGCGGTCGCGCCGGGCAGGTCCCAGCGCATCCCCCACGCTCGTTCAGTCTCTAGGCACCCAAGGTGCCAGAAAGGGTAGGTGAAGTCATATGGCAAAAGTCCGTGTGTCCACCCTGGCCAAAGAGTTCGGCATGACCTCCAAGGAACTGATGGGTCATCTCGCCGAAATGAAGATTCCCGCTAAGTCCGCTTCCTCC
>CABUTP010000337.1 GCA_902494545.1 uncultured Collinsella sp.
GCCTCTAATATCCCCTCGTCGAAACGATTACACGGTTAGGTACTGTACTATAGCGGTTTTTAATCGATAGCGCCGATACGGTTGAGCGGCCAGTAGCGCACAAGCGCCACGGCGATCAAGTCGGAGCGGTCGACCGGGCCAAAGTAGCGGGAGTCAGCAGAGTTCTCGCGGTTGTCGCCCATCACCCACACACAGTCGTCAGGGACTGTGTAGGGATAGCTCACCTGAGCGCCGGGGGCTTGGACCGAAAGCGGCCAGCTCATGCCAGTCGTATAGTCCTCGTCGAGCGCCTGGCCATCGACGACGACCTTGCCGTCCTGCAGGTCGACCGTCTGGCCGGCCGTGGCGATGACGCGCTTTACCAGCACGTCATGCTCGGACGTGGCATCGGGGTTGTGGAACACCACGATATCGCCCTGTTTGACAGGCTGGCCGAGCTCAAGGCTCACCTTCTGCGCCAGGATCTGATCGCCGATCTCGATCGTGGACTCCATGGAGCCGGTGGGCACCACAAAGGGCTCGACCACAAACGCGCGAATCACGAAGGTGGCGATGAGCGCAATCGCAACGATTACGATCCACTCAAAGGCGCCCCTCAGGGCAGAATGCTGCGATGGAACCATTCTCACTCCTCGCTCTGCGAATACGAAGCGTCCAGGATCTCCTGCGCGTACGCGCGCTCCTCGGGCGTGAGCCGCGCCGTCTCGATAAGATCGGGACGCCAACGACAGGTACGCTCGATGGCGTTTTTGCGACGCCAGGCATCGACCTTGGCGTGGTCGCCGCTTACGAGCACTGGAGGCACGCCCTCGCCGTTGAACTCGGCGGGGCGGGTGTACTGCGCGTACTCGAGCAGGCCACCGTCCTCGGCGGTCGAGAAGGACTCGTCCACGTTGCTCATCTCGTCGCCCAAGGCTCCGGGAATGAGCCGTACGACGGCATCGGCCACGACCATAGCGGGCAGCTCGCCGCCCGTGAGCACGTAGTCGCCGATCGACAGACGCTCATCGGCATACGCATAGGCGCGCTCGTCGACGCCCTCGTAACGGCTGCACACAAACAGCAGGCGCTCACTTTTGAGCAGGCGCTCGGCCACATGCTGCGTAAAGGGCTCGCCGCAGGGGGTGAAGAACACCACGGTGGGCTTGGGACCCTCGGAGCTGATAGCCTCGATTGCCTCGGCAATGGGCTCGACCTTCATGAGCATGCCCTGCCCACCGCCGTACGGCTCGTCATCGACGGTGCGATGGCGGTCGTGCGTCCAGTCGCGCAGGTTATACGCCTTAAAATCAAAAAGGCCGGCCTTGCGGGCGCGGCCCAAGATCGATGTGGACATGACAGGCTCAAACATCTCGGGAAAGACCGAAAGGGTCTCGATCAGCATGTTGTCCTCCCTACTTGTCCATATCGATCAGACCATCCATAACGTGGACGGAAATTGTTCCTGTGTCGGGAAGATCGAGCACAACCTGCTCGATCACGGGAATCAGCACCTCGCCGTACCGATCACCCTCGACAACCCAAACATCGTTGGCGGGCGTCGACATGATCTCGACAATCGTGCCGAGCGAACCAAAGCGCTCGTCAATCACCTCGCGACCCATGAGGTCGGTATAGGCGGCGTCGAGCGAATCGAGCTCGAAATCGTCACGATTGGCCAGCACATAGCATCCGGTGATGCCCTCGGCGGCCGTCAAGTCGTCTATGCCCTCAAACGAGACCAGATCGCCATCGCCCGTATCGGTAACGGACACGACCGTGCAAAAACGGTCGCGCTTGAGCGCCGGCGGCGTCAAAGCGACGCGCATACCCGGCTTCAATACAGAAGGAAGCCCCCGCAGCGGCTGCGCGAGGACCTCCCCCTTCCTTCCGTGCGGCTTGACCAC
>CABUTP010000338.1 GCA_902494545.1 uncultured Collinsella sp.
TCCAGCGCGTGATGCAGGCGGCACAAGCCGTGGCACTGCGATTTGAATAACGCGGCTGGTGGCGACATCCTGCGCCCAGCCATATCAACCCCATTCGAAAGGATCTCCCCATGAAATACCTCATCGCCTCCGACATCCACGGCTCGGCATACTGGACCGAGCGCCTGGTCACCGCCATCGAATCCGAGCAGCCCGACCGCATCGTGCTGCTGGGCGACCTGCTCTACCACGGTCCGCGCAACGACCTGCCGCGCGACTACGCCCCCAAGCGTGTGATTCCGCTGCTCAACGCCCTGGCCGACCGCATCATCGCGGTGCGCGGCAACTGCGACGCCGAGGTCGACCAGATGGTGCTCGACTTTCCCGTCATGGCCGACTACGCCACGCTGTTCGACGAGGCCGGCCGCGAGCTGTTCCTGACACACGGCCACGTCTTTGGCGCCGGCATGCACAACAGCGTCGACCACGCGCCCGCGCTGCCCGAGGGCTCCGCGCTCGTCTACGGCCACACGCACATCAAGGTCAACGAGGAAAGCGCTGCGCACCCGGGCCTGTGGCTCTTCAACCCCGGCAGTGTGGGCATTCCCAAGGACGGTACGCACAGCTACGGCATCTACGAGGGCGGCGCGTTCCGCCATGTGATCCTGGAGGAGGAATAACCATGGCGCAGCACATGGCTCAGCAAAATGCCGAGGGCTCGCGCGACCTGTCCACGCTGGTAGACGCGTCGGCCGAGCTGCAGCATCTGGTGCAGACCATCTGGCGTCTGCGTCAGCCCGATGGCTGCCCGTGGGACCGCGAGCAGACGCACCGCAGCATCGGCAAGAACATGATCGAGGAGGCCTACGAGGCGCTCGACTGCATCGAGGCGGACGACGCGGTTCACCTACGCGAGGAGCTGGGTGACGTACTCATGCAGGTAGTGCTGCATGCGCAGATTGCGGCCGACGCCGGCGAGTTTACACTGGCCGACGTGGCGCGCGATATCGATGCCAAGCTCATCCGTCGCCACCCGCACGTGTTTGGCGATTCGGATGCCGAGAGCTCCGACGAGGTGCTCAAGATTTGGGACGAGGTCAAGCTTGCCGAGAAAGCCGCCAAGGACAAGGCCGTGGCGGCAGGCGAGGCTGCGCCCGAGGGCCTGCTCGACGGCGTGCCCACGCATCTGCCGGCGCTGATGCAGGCGCAGAAGGTGTCGCGCAAGGCGGCTGCCGTGGGCTTTGAGTGGGAGACGGTCCAAGACGTGTGGGACGAGGTCGCCGAGGAGCGTGCCGAGTTTGAGGCCGAGGCCCCCGGAACGCCCGAGCGCGAGATGGAGTTTGGCGACCTGCTCTTTGCCCTGGTCAACGTTGCGCGCAAGGAGGGAATCGACGCCGAGAGTGCCCTTCGTGCCAGCACGGCAAAGTTCCGCCGCCGTTGGGCCGCGATGGAGCAGATGGCGGCCAACGCTCATGTAGATCTGGCTGAGCTTTCGACCCACGGCCTCAACGACCTCTGGGATGCCGCAAAGGCGGAGGAGTAAGACTGCGGGAACGACGGGCTGACACGCCTCATCGTTCCCGCTAAATTTTTCGAAAATCAAGTGTATCCCTCGGCTAACTTAGGGCATAATGCAAAAAGTGCGACATGGCTAACTTACGGAGGCGCACCGATGGTGCACGGTCGGCCAGTCGCTTGCATCAACTACGTTTCCAAGTGAGAGGGAGACAACATGAGCGATATTTTGGATGTCTACGGTCGCGAGGTGCTCGACAGCCGCGGCAATCCCACTGTCGAGGTCGAGGTCGTGCTCGAGGATGGCAGCTTCGGTCGCGCGATGGTGCCTTCGGGCGCTTCGACCGGCGCTTTCGAAGCTTGCGAGCTGCGCGACGGCGA
>CABUTP010000339.1 GCA_902494545.1 uncultured Collinsella sp.
ATCGGCCCATTCGCTTGCATAACGTGCAGCCCAATAGCCAACGGCACGGTGCTTGAGCATCTTGCCAAAGACCGTAAGAAATACGGTGACGAAAGCGACCAGCACCAAGAACAGCGCGAGCGTGACGCCGCCGCCGGTAACAATTGCCTCAATACCCGTAGGACGATAGTAGTAGCTATACATACCGACAGAGGCAATGGCGCCAAAGACGACCGTCAAGATCCATGTGACAACGTTGGCGACCAGGCCCGTCAAAAACTCGGGAAGGAACGAAGCACAGAACAGCTTGGTCTTGTTGTGCTTAAACGCCGCCCAGACCTTATCGAGCGAAAACGCGCTCTCGACACGCCCGGTCACCGCAAAGTGCATCACGGCGATGTCGGCGAACATCTTAAAGAAGACACCCAGAATCGCCGAGGCAATTAGCGCCAGGACAAGCAGGCCGAGCGAACCGAACAGCGCAGCCTCGAGTGCATAAGAGCCGTAATAAGAATACGAGCCCGCGGCACCAATTACCACGCCCTCCACCAGCGAAAGCACAACACCGATCACGGGAATGGCAGCGATAACCTCGAGTACGACCGAGATAACGCTCGAAAAGACTCCGAGGCCAAACGACGTGGAACGCATGAGTGGACGATCCATGCCGTCATCAACCTTGAGCGACAGATCGCGACCCCACTCGATACCAAAGCCGGAACCGCACACGCTCGCAATGCAAGCTGCCAAAAAGCCGATGGCAGCCGCAATGCCGCCAATAACGGGAATAAACAACATGAGCACCGACACAACGCAAATCAGCGCCGGCAAAAACGCGATTTGGCATACACGCTGAAGCACGCCCGGAGTCTTGGTCATATCTTGGAACGCCTGAGCCACACAGCCCTTTGGCGCATTCGCCACGGGCGGCTGCGGAACAAACTGCTGGGGCTGAGGCTGTCCCTGGGGAGCGGGGCCAGCGGCACCGGCATTAGGAGCACCACACACGCCGCAGAACTTGTCGTTATCGCCCATGGGGGCGCCACACTGCGAGCAGAACATAGAATCATCCCTTCGTATCTTGAACGAATCACTTGGATCGCAAACGATGTCTTTAGCATCATTATTGCCCAATGTGGGGTCAAATACTCAAAGATGACCGATTTGCAAGGTACACGGCGCCAGCAGGCGGTTCGTTGAATACGTCTGTGCTAGTTCGTTCCGCGGAAGCCCTTGCCGACGATCTCGGAGCTGTCGACGATCGTGATAAAGGCACCCGGATCGACTTCGCGCGCATAGCGGCGCAGTTGCACGGCCTCGCGACGGCTCAGCACGCTCATGATCACCGTCACACACTTGCCCGAGAAGGCACCGTAGCCCCGGCTGATGGTCGCCGTGCGGTTGAGATGCTTGACGATAAACTCCTCGACCTTAAGGGGCTCGGAACAAATGACCGTGCAGACTTTGCGCAGGTGAATGCTCTCAATGGCTTTGTCGACCACAAGCGTCTTGGCAAACAGGCCGAGCACGCAATACAGACCGACACGCGGGCCATACAAAAAGGCCGCGATGGTCACGATGCCGATATCGACCAACAGCAGGGCGCGGCCAATCTCGAGCGTCGTGCGGCGTTTGAGGATCATAGCAAGGATGTCCGTGCCGCCCGTCGAGGCGCCAATATCAAAGACAATAGCGCTGCCGAGCGCCGGCAAGATGACGGCAAAGCACAGGTCGAGCCACATATCACCCGTCAGAGAGACATCGTTCGGAATAAAAAGCTCAAACAGCGAAACATAGGCCGAAAGCGCAAACGAGGCGAAGACGCTCCACAGGATTGCCTTGCGCTCCAAAAAGATAAAGCCCAA
>CABUTP010000340.1 GCA_902494545.1 uncultured Collinsella sp.
AGCCGGCAGCGGGTTCTGACCGTCGAGCGCGCTCATGGTAGCGTCGGCGTTACCCGACATCTTGCTCGTGTACTCGGCCAGCGCGTCGTCCTTGTCCTTATAGGTCACGGACTTGACGTTATTCCACGTCTTAAGCTCGGCCTCAAAAGCCTGAACATCGGCCTGATCGGCGTCATCACTAATGAACGCGTTGATGACAACCTGATCCTCGACGGTGCCGATCACGGAGTTCAGCATCGCGGAACCCATGATGAACAGGCCGATGATAAACAGCGAAAGGAAGATCGTGATGACGGCGCCGAGCGAGGTAGTCCAGTTACGGAAGAAGTGGCTGATTGCCTCTTTGAGCGAGTAGCCCACGTTAGTTGGTGCCATAGTTGCCGTAACCTCCCCTCTCCTGGTCGCGGATTACGTGGCCGCCCTCGAGGGCGATCACGCGACGGTGCATGCTATCGACCATCTCGCGGTCGTGCGTAGCGACGATCACGGTGGTACCGGTGCGGTTAATGCGCTCGAGCAGCTTCATGATGCCCAGCGAAATCGCCGGGTCGAGGTTGCCCGTGGGCTCGTCGCAAATCAGCAGCGGCGGGCGGTTGACCATAGCGCGGGCAACGGCCACGCGCTGCTGCTCGCCACCGGAAAGCTGATCGGGCAGCGAGTCCATCTGGTCGGCCAGACCGACCAGACGCAGCACCTCGGGCACCTGGCTGCGAATGACGCCCTTGGGCTTGCCGATGCACTGCAGGGCAAACGCCACGTTTTCGTAGGCGGATTTTTGCGGCAGAAGCTTAAAGTCCTGGAACACGGCGCCAATCTGGCGGCGCAGGAACGGAACCTTGCGGTTCTTGATCTTCATGAGGTCCTGACCGGCAACCAGGATGCGGCCGCTCGTCGGCTTGACGTCGCGGTTGAGCGTCGACAGCAGCGTGGTCTTACCCGAGCCGGAGTGACCGACTAAAAAGACGAACTCGCCCGGATAGATCTCGATGTTGATGTCGTCGAGTGCGGGCTTGTTGGGCTGCGCCGGATAGATCTTGGTGACGTGCTCCATAAGGATGACGGGCTCGACACCGGCCTGCTTGGCCATCTTTTTGCGGCTGGCCTGCGGGTCGATGGGCGCAAACACCGACGTGAAGTCGGGGTTGTTGAGCGCATTGTCGAGGCTTGCGACCTCGGCGGCCTGATCGCGCTCGACCACGGGAGCCGCAGGCTGCGTGGGGTCGGGAATGCCGGCAAAAAGACCGGACTGCGCGGGCTGCGGCGCGGGAGCCGCAGGGGCCATGGGATCGGGGATGCCGACCATGGTAGGCTGCGGCGCGGCGGCGCTCGTCTGAGGCTGAGCCACGCGGGCGGTCACCGTCTGAACGGGCTCAAAGCCAGCCGTGCCGGAAAGCGCAACATCGTTGTTGGGGTTGTAGGCAAAGGGATCTGCCGCCGGCTGTGCCTGATCTGCCGGCTGTGCGGGGATCGGGCTGAACAGCTGATCCTCTGAATCCGGATTGGCGAAACGACTGCCCGCGACGCTCGGCTGCGTCTTGGGGGCTTCTTCGCCCGCACCGGAGGTACGGAAGTGGTTACCCACTGGTGCTCCTTATCGTCGTGCGTTTAAACTACATGAGCGCTTTGTATTTTAGCAGGATTGCCTTTGCTGCACATAAGACGCACGGTTTTGCGACTCCCACCAGCCTCTGGGTGGGGCACGCTTTGAAAACAATCCGCAGCGCGGAACCCGCTTATCTGGAGCTCCGTAGGAGCAAGATAAGTGGGTTTCATGCGCGAGGACGTATTCAAAGCGTGCCACAAACAGCGGATGGAGGCAGTCGCAAATACTCGGGCTG
>CABUTP010000341.1 GCA_902494545.1 uncultured Collinsella sp.
CCTCGCCATGGTGTTTGGCCGCGTGCCGTACGTTATTGGCAAGGACGCCATGTATCTGATGGTGGTTATCGTGGCGTTTATCGCCGTAGTGCTGCTGACTTCATTCCGCGTGAGCAACAAACCGCACGTCAACGTGTATCTTTCGGGTGTGGGAACCGACAATTACCGCCATTTCCGTGGCTCGATGGGACACGAGGTGAAGGCCGAAAAGCGCAATTGGTACTCGGAGGACGCCCTTGGCGAGAAGCGTATTGGCCCCGCGGGCAGCGTCGTGTGCTGCAGCATTATCTTGTTTGCGCTGCTGTGTTGCGCGTGGATTGGACCCGAGAGACTTGCCATGAGCGCGCCCTCGGTGCTGCGCGGCAAGTATTTCGAAGGCTCGGGTGTCGTGGGCATCTTTATTGGTACCGTGGCGTTTGCCCTGCTGGCGCCGCTTGTGGGCGGCCTGATCGACGGTCTTGACCGTAAGCTTTCGGCTCGCATGCAGGGCCGCGTGGGCCCGCGCCTGCTGCAACCCTTCTACGATGTGGCCAAGCTCCTGCGCAAGGCCCCCGCCAGCGTAAACACCATGGACGACACCTACATGGCGTGCGCGCTCATCTTTACCGTCGTGGGCGGCGGCATCTTTGTGTCGGGTTCCAACACGCTGCTGTGCGCCTTTATGGTGACGCTCGCCGCGATCTTTGTGGTGCTGGCGTCCGCCTCGACGCAAAGCCCGTTTGCCCAGGTCGGCGCCGACCGCGAGCTGCTGCAGGTTATGAGCTACGAGCCTGCCGTTTTGCTGATGAGCGTGGGCCTGTACCTTGCCACCGATAGCTTTGATTCCATCGCCGTGACGGGGCAGTCGGCCCCCATCATCGTGTACAGCGCGCCCATTTTCCTCGCGCTGCTCGCGGTGCTTACCATCAAGTTGCGCAAGTCGCCGTTTGACCTTTCGTATTCGCATCACGCACATCAGGAGATCGTCCAGGGCGTCGCCACCGAGATGAGCGGCGGCACGCTGGCCAAGATGACTCTTATGCACTGGTGCGAGACCGTGCTGTTTTTGATGTGGGTGGGCATGTTCTTTGTTTGGGACAACCCGGTGAGCTGGGTGGTCGCCCTGGTCGTGATGGCCGCGACGTACTTTGTCGAGGTGCTTATCGACAACACCTTCGCGCGCAGCACCTGGCGCAGCTGCTTTAAGCTCGGCTGGGGCGTGGCGCTGGTGTTTGGCCTGCTCAACCTTATGCCCATCCTCGTCGACGTGTTTATTTAGGAGGCGGCATCCATGGATCATAAAATGTCGCGCTCGCCGTGGGTTATTCATTACGACGGCTCGAGCTGCAACGGATGCGATATCGAGGTGCTGGCCTCGCTTACCCCACTGTTTGATGCGGAGCGCTTTGGTGTGGTCAACACCGGCAACCCCAAGCATGCGGATATCTTTTTGGTGACGGGGTCGGTCAACGCGCAGAATCTGCCCGTCGTGCGTCAGATTTACAACCAGATGCTCGAGCCCAAGTGCGTGGTGGCGTGCGGCATTTGCGCGTGCTCGGGCGGCGTGTTCCGCGATGCCTACAACGTGATCGGCGGCGTGGACCGCGCGATTCCCGTGGACGTGTACGCGCCCGGGTGTGCCATTCGCCCCGAGACGGTGATCGACGCCATCGTGGAGGCGTGCGGCATCCTGGACCAGAAGGAAGCCGTGATGCGTGCTGGCGGTGACCCGCTTACCGTGGGCGGCGCCGCAACTTGGGACGGTGGCGTTGAGCTGGGCGAGGACGGGTTTGTGGCAGCGGGGGCCGGGGCCGTCGCCGGTGACGGGCCTGCCGGGAAGCCCGCCGCGCCCG
>CABUTP010000342.1 GCA_902494545.1 uncultured Collinsella sp.
AGCGCGCGCATAATATTGAGCAGGCAGGATCGCTCGGGACGCAGCGGCTTGTCATGGTACTTGATAAGCAGGCACGCGTCGCGAATCAAATCGTGCGAAAGCGCCAGGCGATCCATAATGGCGCGCGCCTTCTTGGCGCCAAGCCCGGGATGACCGTAGAAATGGCCGCTGCCCGCATGGTCAACCGTAAAGCAATCGGGCTTGGAGACGTCATGCAAAAACGCTGCCCACATTAAGCTCGGCGAAGGATCCACGCCATCACACAGTGCCAACTCCCCCGCTACCGTCAACACGCGAGCGATATGCTCGTAGACATTAAAGGCATGGTAGACGCTGCACTGGTCAAACCCACGAGCCGGCGCAAGCTCGGGCACGGCGGCGCAAATAAGCTCGGGGTAGCGCAGCATCGCGTCTCCCCCATGACCGGTCGAAAGAATGCCTTCGAGCTCAATGCCCACGCGCTCGCGTGCCACGGCATCGAGCAGCGGCGAGCACTCGGCAAGCGCCTGTTTGGTCTTAGGCTCGATCATAAAATCCAGACGGCAGGCAAAACGCACCGCGCGCAGCATGCGAAGCGCGTCCTCGTTAAAGCGACGCTTAGGATCTCCGACGGCACGGATAAGTTTACGCTCAAGGTCGCCTTGGCCATCGTAGCGGTCGACAAGACCACGATCGGGATGCCAAGCCATGGCATTAACGGTAAAGTCACGGCGCGCCAGATCGTCCTCAAGCGAAGCCGCACGCTCCACACTCTGGGGATGGCGGCCATCGGTGTAAAAACCGTCCAGGCGGTACGTCGTGACCTCAATGCGCTCGCCATCGCAAATGGCCGTGATGCCGCCAAATTTAATGCCAGACTCAACCACGGCAATGTCAGCCGACTCGAGCGCCGCCTTGGACTCCTGCCACAAGCCGCTGCAGCACATATCAACATCGTGGCTGGGGCGCCCCATCAGGGCATCACGCACCCAACCGCCAACATACCAAGCCTCAAGACCGGCTGCCTCGAGCGCACGCAGGACACGGATGGAGGCATCGGTCGGCTGCGTACCGTTGAGCGAAACATTGCACATAGCTATGGCCTCCTGCGCCTGCAAACGTTAATCGATGGTTCTCAAGAAGTCTAGCAAGAAACGAGCATGCGCGCACATGCAATCGTATCGTCGATTCGAACGAACGGGACAGTAAGCGCCACATGCGGCCAGAACGCAAAAAAACACCCGCCTCGGAGATCCAAAGCGGGTGTTCGACAACGACATATCGATGCGGCTAGCAGACCTGGCGAACCTCAATGTGCTTCTTATATTCGTCCACCTTGGCAAAATCGCCCAGACCGGGGCACTCCACCACGTTGGCGCCGGTGGCCATCGAGAGGCGCAGGGCATCCTCAACACGCTCGGGAGCGTCGTGCCACACGGACAGGAAGGCGGCAAGTGAGGAGTCGCCGGCGCAGACCGTCGACAGCAACTTGACCTCAAAGGTGCGATTGGCAAACCAGATGTGCTCTCCGTTGGAGAAGTACGCGCCAGCGCCACCCAGGGTCAACAGCACGTTCTTAGCGCCCTTGGCGTGGAGCTCGGCCATCGCACCCTTGACGGACTCGTCGTCGCCACCGCTCACCTTAATGCCAAAGATGTCGAGCAGTTCATCGTCGTTGGGCTTAATGAGCAACGGCTCCATGGCAATGAGGTCGGCCAGCTGATGGCTCGAGATATCGAGCACGAACTCGGCGCCTTTCGCCTTCACGCGACGCAGTACCTCGGCCAGGAAACCCTCGGAGGTGTTGGGGGGCAGCGAGCCGCTAATGACCAGGCAGGTCATGTCGTCGAGCG
>CABUTP010000343.1 GCA_902494545.1 uncultured Collinsella sp.
CCAGGTCCTTCATATAGGCCGAGACGGTGGGGCGGATAGCGCCAAAGTAGTGCTCCTCGAGCTCCTGGCCCTTGCAGGGAGCAGCGCCAAAGAGGGTGCGGCCGGTGATGACCAGGTCCCTGCGCTTGCGGTAGGCGTCCTTCTTGATCAGGAAGTACTCCTGCTCATCGCCCACGGAAGGAACGACCTTCTTGGGGATCTTACCAAACAGCGCCAAAACGCGCTTGGACTCACGCGAGAGCGCGGTCATGGAGCGCAGCAGCGGGGTCTTCTTGTCCAGGGCCTCACCCGTATAGGAGCAGAAAGCCGTGGGGATGCACAGGACATCGTCCTTAATGAAGGCGGGGCTGGTGGGATCCCAAGCGGTGTAGCCACGGGCCTCGAAGGTGGCGCGCAGACCGCCGTTGGGGAAGCTGGAGGCATCCGGCTCGCCCTGGATGAGGTTCTTGCCCGTAAACTTGGTAATGGCGGTGCCGTCGTGGTTGGGCTCGAGGAAGCTGTCGTGCTTCTCGGAAGTAATGCCCGAAAGCGGCTGGAACCAGTGCGCGTAGTGCGTCGCGCCCTTGGAGATGGCCCAGACCTTCATGGCGTGGGCAACGGCGTTGGCCACATCCAGGTCGAGCGGCTCACCGTCCTCGAGGGTTGCAGCAAGGCGCTTCCAAATGTCCTTGGGGAGGTAGTCCTTCATGACTTCCTCAGAGAACACCATGGTCCCGAAGCGGTCAGTAAGATCGGCCATACGGAACTCCCTTCGTATCGGCACCGCGTGAGATGCGGTGTTGATTACTAACGAACGAGTCATAGATTAGGCTCGCCGTGTTTCCGCGACATTACCGTTATGTTGCTGTCGCGAAACCAATCAATGAGGTTACCGCATCGCAGCGGCGCTGCCACCCTTAATGGCCAATCAACTGTATAAATTGCAGACCTCTCCCCATAGTTTAAGGTTTGTCAATTTGGGATGGGACTCTATTAACTGGTATTTCGCATCAGATACCAGTCTTTATAGCCACATCCTAGATTGACCGCACTGTTATAGGAAATGCCGATAGCGAAGCATTTTCGATTGGTATCCCCAAATAGCGAGTAAAACTCCACCGTGGCACAGTGGTGCTGTAGAATCCTTACAACACATCACACTATTACGTATCTAGAGGAGCACGATATGCGCGTCGACGAGGTTTTTAAGCAGGCAGCATCCCAGGGCACCGCGCCCGTTTCGTTTGAGATGTTCCCGCCCAAGGGCGAGCTTACCCTCGACACGGCTCGCGAGGTGGCAGGCAATCTGTGCAAGCTTTCACCGAGCTTTGTCTCGGTCACCTGCTCGGCCGGCGGCTCGGGCAACGGTGCCACCACCGCCCCCATCGCGCATATGATTTCGAGCGATTTCGACACGCCCTCGGTGGCACACCTCACCTGCGTGGGCCGCACCCACGCCGACATCGCCGCCAAGATCGACGAGTATCGCACCGCCGGCGTTGAAAACATTCTGGCCCTGCGTGGCGATCTCCCTGCCGGCGCGACCGAGGACGACAAGCCCGCCTCTGACTACGCCTACGCCCGCGACCTCATCCCCGAGCTCGTCGACGCCGGCTTTTGCGTGGGCGCCGCAGCCTACCCCGAGGGCCACATTGCCTGTGAGGATCTCAACCTCTCGGTCGAACACCTCAAGCAAAAACAGGACGCCGGCGCGAGCTTCTTTGTGACACAGCTCTTCTTTGATTACGAGTGCTTCTACCGCTTCCGCGAGCTTGCCGACAAAGCCGGCATCACCGCGCCTATCACCGCGGGCATCATGCCGTTTATGGGCAAG
>CABUTP010000344.1 GCA_902494545.1 uncultured Collinsella sp.
CGCAGCGTGTCGCGCGTGAGCGAAAGGCCCGGGATATCGATGGTATCGGGGTCGTTCTGGATCCAGCGGATGTCCGTATAGGGCAGCGGCTGGCGACGAACCTCAACACGGTACTCGGCCTTGAGGCGGCGCTCGAGTACCTCAAACTGCAGTACGCCGACCACGCCCACAATGACGCTCTCCATGCCGGCACCCAGCTCGCGGAAGATCTGGATGGCGCCCTCCTGGGCAAGCTCCTCCATGCCCTTGACGAACTGCTTGCGCTTGAGCGTGTCGACCTGCGTAATGCGAGCGAACATCTCGGGGGCAAACGTCGGGATCTGCGGATACTGCACGTGGCGCTTGCCGGAGCACACGGTGTCGCCGATGCTAAAGATACCCGGATCGAACAGGCCCACGATATCGCCCGCGTACGCCTCGTCCACGATGGCACGGTCATCGGCCATCATCGACGTGCCCGTGGCAAGCTTGAGCTTGCGGTTGCCCTGCACGTGGAAGGCATCCATGCCGCGCTCGAACTTGCCCGAGCAGATGCGCACAAAAGCGATGCGGTCGCGGTGGTTCTTGTCCATGTTGGCCTGGATCTTAAACACAAAGCCGCTAAAGTCGTCGCGGCAGGGATCGACCGGCTCATTGGTGAGCGTATCGGTATAGGCGCGCGGTGTCGGGGCAAGACGCAGGAATTCCTTGAGGAAGGGCTCCACGCCAAAGTTGGTAAGCGCCGAGCCAAAGAACGCCGGGCTCAGCTTGCCGCAGGCCACGGCATCCAAGTCGAGCTCGTCGCCAGCGCCATCGAGCAGCTCGATGTCGTCCATCAGGTTCTTATGGTTCTCCTCACCGATGAGCTCGTCCATGGAAGGATCGCCCAGCTCGGCCTCGACCTCGGCGACCTTCTTGGTGGCGTTGGCGTGACCGTCGCCCTCAAAGGCGATAACGCGACGGGTCTGACGGTCGAACACGCCGCGGAAGTTGCGGCCGCTGCCGATCGGCCAGTTCATGGGATACGTATTGATGCCCAGGACGTTCTCGATCTCTTCCATGAGCTCAAACGGATCGCGAGCCTCGTGGTCGAGCTTGTTCACAAAGGTGAAGATGGGAATGTGGCGCAGCGTACAGACCTTAAAGAGCTTTTTGGTCTGGGCCTCGACGCCCTTGGCGCCGTCGATGACCATGACCGCGGCGTCGGCGGCCATAAGGGTACGGTAGGTATCCTCCGAGAAGTCCTGGTGGCCGGGGGTATCGAGGATGTTGACGCAGGCACCGTTGTAGGTGAACTGCAGCACCGAGGAGGTAACGGAAATACCGCGCTCCTTCTCGATGTCCATCCAGTCCGAGACGGCATGCTTGGCCGAGCTCTTGCCCTTGACCGAGCCGGCGGTCTGGATGCTGCCGGTATAGAGCAGCAGCTTCTCGGTAAGCGTGGTCTTACCGGCGTCCGGGTGGCTGATGATCGCGAATGTGCGGCGCGACGAGATTTCATCCGACAGGCTTGCCATGCGGATCCTTTCTTGCATTGAGTGCATTACGTCGTTGTAACCGCACTATTGTAGCCGCGAAATCCCGCTCTAGAGCGCCTATCAGGACAAATTCATCAGTTGGGGCCAGGGTAGCCGGCCCAATCAGTATTTGCCTCTTGTATAACTGTATATAGTGTATATATACTGTGCTTACCGGTTATATACACGTGTAGCCCAACAGCTAAGGAGCCGCTGTGGACATCATCCTATCCAATTCGAGCGACAAGCCCATCTACGAGCAGATAACCTCGCAGGTCAAAGC
>CABUTP010000345.1 GCA_902494545.1 uncultured Collinsella sp.
CGTTTTCGCAGATTGCCTACCCCAACACCACCATCGCCGGCGTCGATATCTCGTTTTCCAACGCCTCATCCGCCGCTACCAAGGTCAACTCAGCGTGGAAGCACTACAAGCTCACCGTTTCGGGAGATGACTTTAGCTGGACCTATCAGCCCGAATCCGACGAGCCCATCGTCGACGGCGAGGCAGCTGCCCACGAGATTATCGGCAGCAACGAGCCGCTGCTGTGGCCCTCGCGCCTGATTGCCTCGCTCGGCGGCAAGAACGTTAGCGCGACCAAAAACGGTACCATTGACCTGGAACAGGACGTCGACCTGTCCATGCTCTCGGACGCCTTTGACCAAAAGCAGTTCGAAGGGGATCTGGGTGCCGCCATCGACGCATTCAACGAGGGCCGCTCGGGTACCTTTGAGGCATCGAGCTCCTACGACGAGAAGGCAGGCAAGTTCACGATCGAGAAGGCCCGCTCCAACGAAAAGCTCAACCGCGAGCATGTCATTAAATATGCGGAGATCGAGCTCGCGTCGCTGTCCGAGACCGTCGATCTTACGAAGCTCGGAAACGATGCCTACGAGCCGCTCAACGGCACGCTCACCAACGACCAGATCCAGGCCGCATGCGATGCCGCCAACAACTTCCTGGGCGTTAACGTGACCCTTAAGCTCAACGGCAACGATGCCGGCAAGGTCGACGGCAGCTCGGTGCTGCAGTGGATCAGTTTTGCCGACCCCGCGAACCCCACACTCGACACCTCCCAGATCAGCAACTGGGCAGCAGACCTCGCCAATGGCTTTAACACCGTGGGCTCCACTCGCTGGTGGACGCGCGCCGATGGCAAGCAGTGCGCCGTCGAAGGCGGTGACTTTGGTTGGTCCATCGACAGCAGCACGCTTGCCAAGCAGGTCGAGGATGCTATTAACAACAAGCAGACCGGCGAGATTGAGATCAATTACTCCCAGAAGGCCGACACCTTTACCGCCAAGGGCGAGCCCGATTGGAAGGCGTATATCGACGTCGACCTGTCCGAGCAGCACGCGCGCTACTATGACGAGAGCGGAAATATCGTTTGGGAGGCCAACTTTATTTCCGGCAAACCGGGCGAAGACGCCACCCCCGAGGGCGTGTGGCAGATCAACAGCAATGACGGCGCCACCAAGCTTATCGGCGCCAAGGACCCCAAGACCGGTAAGCCCAAATACGAGAGCCCGGTGAGCTACTGGATGCCGTTCGAGGGCAATATGATCGGCTTCCACGATGCCACCTGGCAAAACGACAAGAGCTTCGATAATGCCGAGTCCTATAAATGGTGCGGTAGCCACGGCTGCATCACCCTGCGCCTGGCCGATGCCAAGGCACTGCACGATTGCATCAAAGTCGGCCTGTGCGTGGTTGTCCACTCGTAGTGCAACGCGCGCATTCCTACAACGTGGAGCTGCTGCGACCAATCTAACAGTTCCGAAAGAAACCGTCCTATGCGCCCGCCCCAACCGGTAGGCGCATATAATTATCGAGGTTCTTTCTATAAAGGAGACGCTATGCCGAATGTCCCCACCATCACCCCGGGCCCGGATGATACCGAGCACACGCTCGAAGGTCCCACCGAAACGATTCCTCTGATTACAAACGTACATGCCGATAAGCAGGACGGACGCGCGAACGATACGGCCGAGATTTCCGATGAAGAGGCATATACCAAGCTCAAGGCAAAACGTGCCGAACGTCGACGCAAAAAGCTGATTCGACGCGGTATTGCCGCTGGCGTCGTAGGTGCCATC
>CABUTP010000346.1 GCA_902494545.1 uncultured Collinsella sp.
GGAGGCCCACGACCGTACCGCTAAAATCCACGAGGACCAGGAGAAGGCCGCCGAGCCCGCGAAGGCCCTGGGCTTTGTCGCCGTTGCCGCCGGTTCCGGTGAGGCCGACATCCTCAAGTCCCTCGGCGTCGATGTGATCGTGTCGGGTGGCCAGACCATGAACCCTTCGACTGCCGACCTGCTGGGCGCGGTGGACCAGGTCAATGCGACCTCGGTCATCATCCTGCCCAACAACGGTAACATCCGCATGGCCGCCGAGGCCGCTGCCTCCGCCTGCACCGACAAGAAGGTCGCCGTCGTTCCCACCAAGACCGTCCCGCAGGCTTTCTCCGCGCTGTTCGCGGTCCTGCCCGATTCCGAGCTCGAGGATGCTGTTGCCGCTATGGTCGACGCCATCAGCGAGGTCCGCGATGGCGAGGTCACCCGCGCCGTGCGCGACTCCAGCGCCTCCGACGGCTCGCCGATTCACTCCGGTGACGTCATGGGCATCATCGCCGGCTCCATCGATGTGGTCGGCTCCGACGTGAAACAGGTCACGCTCGACTGCATCAACCGTATGCAGGAGGAAGAGGAGGGCGACGCGCTGACGATTCTGGCCGGCGAGGAGCTGTCCGACGAGGCCTTCCAGGAGATCGTCGACGCTATCGTGGAGGCTCAGCCCGATCTGGAGATCGACGCCCATCGTGGCGAGCAGCCGCTCTATCCCGTGATCTTCTCGATCGAGTAGGCTCTGCCCATGTCCGAGCTGTGCTCCGTGCCGCGTGTCTCGGAGCGTTTTGCCCAGAGCAATGCGCTCGACGAGGATATCGCGCGACTCAAATATGTTTCGGGTAAACGTGAGGAGGCCCTTCGCCGTCTGGGAATTCGGACGGTGGGGGACCTCCTTCTCCATATTCCTCATCGCTACCTGGACTTCACTCGCTCGTGGTCCATCGAGATGGCGCCCATCGGTACCGTGTGCACCATCATCGCCACCGTCGATCGCATTGTCCAAAAGCAGCCCCGTCCGCGTATGCAGGTGACTGAGGTCTCGCTCGTGGACGAGACGGGCGTGCTACAGGTTGCCTTTTTCCGTCAGCCTTGGATTGCCCAACAGCTTAAGCAGGGCGACCGCCTGGCCGTGATGGGCAAGGTCGAGTTTGCCTACGGTTTTAAGCAGATGGCCTCGCCGCATTTCGAAAAGCTCGAGGGCGGGCGTGCCGCGGGCACTATCCTGCCGGTCCATTACGTGAGCGATGGCGTGAGCCAGGCGTGGATGCGCCGCATCGTTAGCGGCGCGCTCGAGGTTGTCGGCAATCCCTTCGATCCGATTCCCGCACGCTTGCGCGTCAAGCGCCGCCTGATGAGCAATGCCCGCGCGCTGCGCTCAATTCACTTTCCATCGAGCATGGCCGAGCGCGATATCGCGCGTCGTCGCCTTGCCTACGAGGAGTGCCTCTGCTTGCAGCTCGCGCTGCGTCTGCGCAACGATGGCGGTATGGTTGACGTGGTGCCTTATGCGCATGCCGCGGGCGAACATTTTGCTGCGCTTAAACAGGCCCTGCCGTTTTCGCTGAGCGATGAGCAGGAGGCTGCATTTCAAGACATCCTGCATGACATGTGCGATGGCAGTCGCGTGATGAACCGTCTGCTGCTGGGCGACGTCGGTACCGGTAAGACCGCCGTTGCCGCCTGCGCGTTGGCGGTTGCGGCCGATAGCGGCACCCAGTCCTGCGTTATGGCGCCAACGGGCGTGCTAGCGCGCCAATATGCCGATAAGACCGGCC
>CABUTP010000347.1 GCA_902494545.1 uncultured Collinsella sp.
GGCTTTAGGTGTCCGCTCGACGAGGGCGAGTCCTATACGGACTACGAGTTGCGTTTTGAGAAAGACGAGGCTGCGGAGCTCTGCACCGCCGTTCCCTCGACTGGCTTGATTGACGTGGCAAACCGCTCCAAGAACCCCATGGTGGGAAAGACGCTGCCTTTGTCGCATGAGCTCTTCGATTTTGCGGAGACCATCTTTGACGTACTCGAGAGTCGTCAGGTCACGCTTTCCAAGAAGGGCGAGGACAAGGGTGTTCGCCTGAGCTTTGAGGGCTTCCCGTATCTCATTGTGTGGAGTAAGCCCGAGGGCGATTTTGTGGCAGTTGAGCCCTGGGGCGGCCTCTCGACCTGTTCCGATGAGGATGACGTGCTTGAGCACAAGCGCGGCTGCCTTATCGCCAAGCCCAAAGATGCCATCGTGCGCTCGTTCACGATTGAGATTCTGTAGTCGCATGTAGCCAATTCGTTTTGCAAGGCATAAGGAGCCTGCGAGATAAGGAGCTAGAAATGATCCTCACCGTTACGATGAACCCGTCTGTCGATACGCGCTATCAGCTCGATGAGCTCATTATCGACGACGTCAACCGCGTGACGCCCGAAAAGACCGCCGGCGGTAAGGGCCTCAACGTGGCCCGCGTCCTGGGCCAGCTGGGCGACGATGTCGTGGCAACCGGCTTGCTTGGTGGTCATATGGGCGCCTATATGGCCGAGCTCATGGATGCCAATGGCATTAAGAATGATTTTGTGCCCATCAAGGGTGAGACCCGCATTTGCCTCAATATCCTTCATGCTGGCAACCAGACCGAGTTGCTCGAGAGCGGCCCGACGATTGCCCCCGAGGAACTCGATGCCTTTACCGCCAAGTTCGCCGAGCTTGCGAGCAAGGCCGATGTCGTTACCATCTCGGGTTCGCTGCCCCGCGGCGTCGAGGCGGACTACTACGCCAAGATCACGGGCATTGCAGAGAACGCCGGCGCCAAGGTGCTGCTCGATACCTCGGGCGCCTCGCTCGAGGCTGCGCTCAAGTCCGAGGTCAAGCCTGAGCTGGTTAAGCCTAACCTGACCGAAATTAACGGCCTTCTGGGCACGAGCTTTACCACCGACGATGTGGACGAGCTCCGTGCCGCGCTCGCCTCTGACGCCCGCTTCTCCGATATCCCCTGGGTCGTCGTGTCCATGGGCGCTGCCGGCTCCGTTGGTTTCCATAACGGCCGTGCGTTCCGCGCCAAGACCCCCGATATCCCCGCCGTTAACGCTACGGGCTCTGGCGATTCGACCATTGCCGGCTTCGCACATGCGATTGCTGCCGGCGCCGACGACGAGACGGTGCTGCGTACCGCCAACACCTGCGGCAAGCTCAATGCCATGGATCCCATGACTGGCCACTTGGTTATGGATCGTTGGGACGAGGTTTACAACGGCGTTGTCGTGACCGAGCTGTAGGAGCTTGTGCTGCGGCCCCGGCATCGGTTGCTAGCTCATGTCGACGACAAGTGCAGTAGCATTATTCCGGGGCGCGACGCCGACACTGTCGTGTTCAATCCCGACCTTACCCTGGTCGAGACGCATGTGGGTGGCAACAGCGTCGGTAATGCGTTTGCCGAGTAGCCGCCAAAGAAACGATCCGAGAGGGGATTTAGATGATTTACGGTGCATTGGGCGATATCGAGGAGTACCGTGGAATGCTCAAGGGCCTCGACGTGCTGATCGATTGGCTCGAGGAGAACGATCCGGCGAAGCGCGAGGTCGGCAGCCA
>CABUTP010000348.1 GCA_902494545.1 uncultured Collinsella sp.
CACGGACGAGCTCGGGGTTGGACTCGGGAATAGCGGTAGAGACCACGACGACGTCGGGCTTGACCTCGTCGATGGTGGCGGCCTCATGGCCCACATGCACCTTCACACCAGCGCGGGTAAGCTGGCGAATATAGCGCGACGTCTTAAGGTCGGAGCCGGTAACGGTATAACCGCGCTCGTGCAGGACGAGGGCGATGCCGCTCATGCCGGCGCCACCGATACCGATAAAATGGGCGCTCTTGAACTCGGGCGCGGAGGTTGCAGTCTGGGAATCAGCCATGTGCTCGTGTACTCCTTGCGTAAACACTGCCTGTAACCCGTTAACTGTACCGCACCTACCGCATCCGCGCGAGGGCGACCGGCGATATCCCGTCTAACTAACGCAATCCCTCTACCGCATCGGCCAAAAGTGCGACGGCACGGTCCTGGGCCAAGCCACGCGCCGCCTGACGCATCGCATCACGCGCCGCAGCGTCATCGATCAGGTGCAGCAGCTCGTCGGCAAAGGCAGGGGCGTCGATATCGGCATCGGCGCATAGCACGCCGGCACCGGCATCGACCAGGTAACGCGCATTCGTGGTCTGGTGGTCGGCCGTGGCGTGCGGGTACGGCACGAGTACCGAGGGCACGGCAAGCGCGGCGATCTCGGCCACGCTCGAGGCACCGGAACGCGAGAGCACCAAATCGACCGCAGCCAGCATATCGCCCATGTTGTCGATGTAGGGCTGGACTCGATAGCGCTTCGCCTCCTCGGGCGTCAGCGCCAAAGCGCGCTCGGTCTCCTCAAAGCCGTCGGCACCCGTCGAATGCAAAACGTAGAGATTCTCGCGGGTCAGCAGCTCACTCTTGAGCGAGGCAACGCGCTCGTTGAGATGCTGAGCACCGAGCGAACCACCAAAGACGAGCAGAAGCGTCGCGTCCTCGGGCACACCGAGCGTCTTGCGACCGCGGGCGCGATCGCCCTCGATCACCGAACGACGCACAGGATTGCCCGTCATGAGCACATGGTCGGGGTCGCCCTCACGCTCAAAGACCGCGCGGGCCGCAGGTACCGAAATGCACACGCGGGCGGCATGTGAGTTCATCATCTTATTGGCCAGACCCGGAACAGAGTTCTGCTCGTGCAGCAGATACGGAACGCCGGCGCCCTTGCACCAACCCAGCAGCGGGACCTCAACGTAAGCACCAAAGCCGATAGCGGCATCGGGCTTACCGACCTTTGAGAAGTGACTGGCAAGCGCACGCTTCGCCTTGTTGACGCGCCACAGCGAGGTCAGCGCCGTCCAGGGACGGGAGCGATCGAAGCCCGTGACCGTGATGGGCACAAAATCGAATCCGGCCTCGGGAACCAGACGGCCCTCGAGCTTGCGCGATTGGCCCACGAACACAACGTGATGACCGCGGTCACGCAGCTCCTCGGCCAAGGCGAGCGCGGGGTTGATATGTCCTGCCGTGCCGCCAGCTGCAATAGCAACGGTCATCTTATCGGTCATGGTAATCCCTTCGTACACGCGGCCCCTGGTCATCGGTGCGCAAACGCGCCGACGGGTCCGAATTCAAATCGATTCGATTATATCCGCCGCCCGCATTGCGAGGAGTGGGGCGCTGCGGACGACCTTGCGGCGCCGTTCGCTGACGCGGACGGGCTGCCGACTCGGTCGCAGAGCCATCCAGGACGGTAAAGCCGTTACGCGAAGATCGCTCACCGCGCACGTGGGGCACGCCGGCGGTACTCTCATCCATAACGGCA
>CABUTP010000349.1 GCA_902494545.1 uncultured Collinsella sp.
AGGAGAAACCTCGAGGGCGAGCAGCGACACGGCAAAACCGGCGTCGACCAGCGCATGCTCGACAACCTCGCCAAAACGCTCGGATGTGGCGTCGTTCCAAACAACCATCGCGCGCTTAGGCTTGCCCACAGCCGAGGCAAACATGCGCGACAGCTCCTCGAACGCGCCCAATCCGACGCGGACATCGACACTGCGGTTTTGGAAATTGATAAGTTGACGGCGAATCATAGCAGTCCACGCTCCAAAAGCTTCTCGGCACAAAGGTAGGAAACGTCCTCGAAGGACTTGTTGCGAATATCAAGGGTAATATCGGCGGCCTGGCGATACAGCGGACGGCGATGCTCAAACAGGCGCGCAGCATGCTCGGGCGAGCGGAAATCAGGCCGGGTATCGGAGCGGCGAATCTGACGCAACGAGTCCTCAAAGTCGCCCTCAAGGTACACGCAGGTACCCATCTCGTGCATCAGCTCAATGTTCACCGGCGTCTCGACGATGCCACCCCCGCACGATACCAGCAGACTGCGCTCGCTTTGAAGCGAACGAAGTGCAGAGGTCTCGAGCTCGCGAAAACGATCCTCGCCCTCGGTCTTAAATATCTCGGTCACCGACTTACCGCATCGACGCACGACCAAACGATCGGTATCGATGAATCGACGTTTGAACATAGTGCCCACGTTGCGCGCAAGCGTCGACTTGCCCGCGCCCAAAAAGCCGATAAAGAAGATATGGTCGCAGCCGTGTTTGATGTGCTGAGACATGGCGAAACCTATTCCTCGCAGGGAAGGTCGCGCAGGGCCCGGCGCTCAAAGATACGGAAGATCTGTGTGTACCACAGGTCCTGGGTTGCCTGCGGCTTGACCAGAATAGTGTCAACGCCGGCAAAGTTACCGCTCCACACGTCAGTGTAAAGCTGATCGCCGATCAGCACGGCCTCGTCGGCCGTGGCGCCCAGACGCTTAAGACCCGCCTTCAGGGCAAACGGGGCGGGCTTCATGGCGTGGCTGATGGCCTCGAGCCCCAAATCGCGCGCCGACGCCATGACCTGGTCGCGATGCCAGTTATTGGATACCATGCACAGCTTAAAACCCTTAGCATGGGCGGCCTCGAGCCAAGCGGAAACCGCAGCGGGAACCTGCTCGGTATCACGCGGCACCAGGGTGTTGTCGCGATCGAGCAGAATGGCGTGCTTGCCGTCGGCCCAGAGGGTATCGAGGTCGATGCGATCGACCGAGGCAACATATCGTTTGGGGCTAAAAATCCTCATGATCAATTCCAAGACTGTTGATGTTCTTCGTAGGTCTTCGAGAAATACTCCTCATCCTGTGTAATATAGAAATACAGGTCATCGGAGTCGGTCGGCTCAAGGGTAGCCTTGAGCGCCTCGAGCGACGGAGAGCAGATGGGCGTGGGCGGCAGGCCCTCGTGCTTATAGGTGTTATATGGGCTATCGCTCTGCAGGTCGTCGGCGGTAACCTCGCCGCCGGTGACATACATCATGGTCGCATCGCTATTGAGGTAACGCAGGCCATCGAGCTTGCCGGCCAGACGGTTATAGAAAACCGATGCCACATGCGCGCGCTGATCGGCGTTGAGGCCCTCGCGCTCGACGATCGAGGCAAGATTAACGATGTCGTAATCGGACATCTCCACGCCATAACGCTCCTTGATCTTGGCCTCGCAGCTGGCAAAGTCGAGCGACTTATACTCGGTGTTGAACTGGTCAAGCATGGCGCGAATCAC
>CABUTP010000350.1 GCA_902494545.1 uncultured Collinsella sp.
AGGGCGAGTCCTACGACGACTACGAGCTCCGTTTTGAGCAGCGCGAGGCCGCCGAGCTCTGTACTGCCGTTCCCTCGCCGGGCCTGATTGATGTTGAGCATCGCAGCAAGAACCCCATGATCGGCCAGAACCTGCCGCTTACTCACGAACTCTTCGACTTCGCGGAGACCATCTTCGACGTGCTCGAGAGCCGTGTGGTTACGTTCACCAAGAAAACCGAGGACAAGGGCGTGCGCCTGACGTTCCCCGATATGCCGTACCTGATTGTGTGGAGCAAGCCCGAGGGCGACTTTGTGGCCGTGGAACCGTGGGGCGGCCTGTCCACCTGCTCCGACGAGGACGATATTCTGGAGCACAAGCGCGGCTGCCTGGTGGCCAAGCCGGGAGAGACCGTCACCCGCGGCTTTGAGATCGAGATCCTTTAACGAGCTATCGTATGTTTGGGGCGGGTTATGCCGCCCCGGAACAGGAGTTCAACATGATTCTGACCGTTACCATGAACCCGTCGATTGATACGCGCTATCAGCTCGACAAGCTGATCATCGACGATGTTAACCGTGTGACGCCCGAAAAGACCGCTGGCGGCAAGGGCCTCAACGTGAGTCGCGTGCTGCTGCAGCTGGGTGACGACGTGCTCGCGACCGGCCTGCTCGGCGGCCACATGGGTGCCTATATGGCCGAGCTTATGGATGCCGATGGCGTCAAGAATGACTTTGTGCCCATCGCCGGTGAGACGCGCATTTGCCTGAATATCCTGCACGAGGGTAATCAGACCGAGCTTTTGGAGAGCGGCCCGCAGATCGCCCCGGCCGAGCTCGAGGCCTTTACGGCCAAGTTTGCCGAGCTTGCAGCGAAGGCGGACGTTGTGACGCTTTCGGGCTCGCTGCCGCGTGGCGTCGATGCCGGCTACTATGCCGAGCTCGTCAAGATCGCCGAGGAGGCGGGCGCCAAGGTGCTGCTCGACACCTCGGGTGCATCGCTGGAGGCCGCGCTGGAGTCCGACGCTAAGCCTGAGCTCGTAAAGCCCAACCTGACCGAGATTAACGGCCTGCTGGGTACGTCCTTTACGACCGATGATGTCGATGCCCTGCGCGAGGCGCTTGCCGCCGATGACCGTTTTGCCGGTATCCCCTGGGTTGTCGTTTCGATGGGCGCTGCCGGTTCGGTGGGCTTCCATGAGGGCCGCGCGTTCCGCGCCAAGACGCCCGCGATTGCGGCTGTGAACGCAACAGGCTCCGGTGACTCGACCATCGCCGGCTTTGCGCATGCCATTGCGGCTGGTGCCGACGACGTCACGGTGCTCAAGACCGCCAATACCTGCGGCAAGCTCAACGCCATGGATCCCAAGACCGGCCACCTGGTCATGGACCGCTGGGATGAGATCTTCAACAACGTTGAAGTAACGGAGCTTTAGGGTTACGCGGTTTTACCAAACCGCGTAACGGCTCGACGCTGCGCGGGCCGCATTTGGACAATCTGACGTTCAACTTCAAGGGCGCGACCAGAAGGTCAGCGCCCTTTCGTTTCACGTCACCTTGTCTCAAATGCGGCCCGCTCGCTGCCGTTGCCAAAACATCGGCGTTGCCTTGCTTCGGGAATGCGGCAGATAGAGACGTTCCTTTTTTGCCGGCAGTTTGGGACACTCCTTACGGGACACCCCCCTCCACAGCGCCTATGCCAGCTTGTCGATTTGCCCAATCTCCCAGAGCGGAATGTTGACGAGCGTGCCC
>CABUTP010000351.1 GCA_902494545.1 uncultured Collinsella sp.
GGTCGATATGACCGAGTGCCCCGCCTCGTTTGTTGTTGCAAAGTAACCTGACCCCTTTGCACCACCACAAAGGTGCCTGGCCCCTTTGTGGTGATCGGCTGCTAAGCGGTGGGAAGCTCTGGCGTGTTAGCCGGCTGCTGCGGCTTGAGGTGGGCGTTGTGCCAGATGATTTGGATGATGTAGCCGAGCATAAAGACAAAGGCCACGCCGCTGATGAAGCCGCCTACGAGGGGCAGCCCCGTGAGGGCGCCTGCGATTACGCCACCAGCGGCTGCCATGGCGTAGCGGTTCTGGCTGTGTCCGACTATGCGCGCGATCGCGCACCCTGCAAAGGCACTCGACACCAGCGCGATGCCAATAACACCGCACATGAGGGCTCCGGCAAGCGACAGACCAGCGATAGAGATAATTAGCAGTAGGACGGCGGGGACGATAGCAATCGTGCCCAGAAGACCGCTCACCCACAGGGGCATGGGGCGCTGGTGGAGCATACCGGCGGCGCTGGCAGTCGCACGCGGAAAGACGAGCTCGAGCAGCAGAGCGACAAAGCAGGTCGAGAGTGCCGCGGCGACGATACCGCCGATGACATCGTTAACGGTGGAAGTATCCTCGTTCTCGGTGCGGTCGATCTTGAGTGCGCCGACCTCGGCTCCCGCGGCGCGCTCGGGGTCCTCGGAGACGTGCGCGTTCACGGTGCCGGTGATATGGGCGTTCTTGCCCAGGATGAGCTTGTCGGCCCAAACCTCGACATCGCCATCGACGGTGCCGTCGATGGTTACCGTATCGCCCGCGAGCGCTGCCGACTTGGTGGAGCCTCGCAAGGCAACCGTCTCGCCTATCGCGTAGAAACAGTTAGCGGTGCTGTCGGAATTGAGAACGACATGCTGGCCAGCAACGGTCACGCTGCCATCAACCGTGGTCTTGGCAATGTCGATGGTGCGTGCCGCCAGACGGACGGCGCCGCCCACCGTGCAGTCGCGGATGGAGAGGCTCTCGCCTGCCGCAATTATGTCGCGGTCGATGGAGGCGTCGTCCAAGTTGAGGGCCTGACCGGCCCAGTACAGGTCGCCCTCGACGCCGGACGGATTAGAGTCGTTGTCGGTTGCAAGTACGTTGCCTGCCGTGTCCGTGCCGGCAAATGACGCCGTGGGAAGAGCGGTGAGCGCGAGCGCGATGAGCGCGAATGCCATAAGCAGGCAGCGACGCATCTTGTGTGACGGCGCCGCCGCGGTTTGATTGAAAGCCATGGTTGATCCTTTTGTTAGGTGTTTGGCATATACCTCACAGGGTACCCAACGCGCGGGCGCTCTAAAAGAGCCTCTCGGTTGCATTTCGAAGGGTCGTGCCGCGCCACCTACTTTTTGCGGTGCAAAAAGCGTGCGATGTCGTCCTCGGTGGGGCTTTTGATATCAAAGCGTAGCGATAGCCAGCGCAGCCCCATGGTCACCACGACGCAAACGACCAGTGCGACGACATTGCTGACCAAGCCGCTCATGACAAGGCAAACATAGCTTGCCGATCCGGCGATAGCCGCGATGGCATAGAAGTTGGTGCGCTGGAAAATACCCGGCACCACACCCATAAAACCATCTCGCAGCATGCCGCCGCCCACCGCGGTAAAAAAGCCCATCATGATGCACACCGCCGGCGCAAAGCCGTAGACCAGCGCCTTGTCCGCTCCGGTTGCCGCATAAATACCCACCGAGATGATGTCGA
>CABUTP010000352.1 GCA_902494545.1 uncultured Collinsella sp.
AAAGGATCAACGGTCATGTTCGACTCAACCTTTCTCAAAATAGCCTTCTGAGACACCGCACCTTGACGTTCAAACCGTCGCTCGCGTACCGAAGTACGCTTCGCTCCTCTTTCACGTCAATCTGCGGCACCTCAGAAGGCGCACTTGGTAGTTATGTTTACTTCAACGACGCAAGAAGGTGTTCGGCGGCACCGATGAGCGGCGCGTCGCCCTCCAGAGAGCCGATGAGAATCGGCGTGTCCTGGAGCGGGTCGAGCGCCTGGCTGGCATAACCCTCGTGCACCGAATCCTTCCACGTCTGCGAGCGCCAATCGGGACCCTGGTGAATCACACCTCCCGAAAGCACGATGACCTCGGGATCCAAGATGTTGGCAAGCGAGCCCAAGCTGGCACCCAGCGCAAAGCCGGCGTCATGGATAACCTCGGTCGCCTTTTCGTCGCCAGCACGGCACAGGTCGTTCACGTCGCGACCGACCGAAGGACGGCTGGGGTCGACGCGGCCAAAGCGCTCATCGTACATACGGCCAATCGAGGTGCCCGAGGCTACCGACTCAAGATGGCCAGAACGACCACAGGCGCAGGGAATTCCGGCAGCAGCCGAGCACTCGATATGGCCCATATGGCCGGCAGCACCATGGAAGCCCTGCATCACGCGGCCGTTCTCGACATATGCGCCGCCGATGCCCGTGCCGATGCCCAGCCACAAGACGGAGAACTTGCCCTTGCCGACGCCCCAGTGGGCCTCGCCCAGAGCATGAGCCTGCACGTCGCCTACAACGGCAACGGGAAGACCGAGGTCCTCGCGCAGACGCGGCCCCAACTGGACGCCGGACCAGCCGGGCATGATCTCGTTGGCATACGCGATGGCGCCCGTCTTGGGATCGACGACGCCTGCGGCACCGATACCGACACCGAGGACCTCGACATCGGGATTCGCCTCGAGAGCAGCCTTGATGGACGCCTCGATACGCTGGAAGACGGCCTCGCCGCCCTCCTGGGCCTCAGTAGGAACCTCGGCCTCAAATACGGGATGGGGCACGCTGCCGTCAGCCGGGTACTCCATAATGGCGGTCGCGATCTTAGTTCCGCCGATATCGACAGAGCAGACGTACTTGTTCTCCATGTCGCTCTCCTTCGGAGATAAAAAACAACTACAGGAAATGAAGGCGGTGTTATCGCCGCAGCATGATAAAGGTTTCCCAGGTGCCCAAGGTTGGGGTGAAAGTGGTCGGGCGTTGACCTAATGGGTCACGCCCGACCACTTGAGCCCCAAGATCGGGTGCCTGGGGAAGCTTTACAGGAGACCGTTGTCCTGGAGGACCTTCTTAATCGCCTCGACGTTCTCGCCGGTCATGGCCTTCACCGGGCGCGGCATGGTCGGGCTGTCGAAGATGCCCATGAGATTCATAGCGGTCTTGAAGGCGCCAACGCCGCCGGCATAGCCCTGAACGCCCGAGGTGACATCCCAGATGTGGGAGATCTCGTTGAGGCGATCCTGCTCGGCCTTGACGGTAGCCCAGTCGCCGGCCTGAGCGGCCTTCCACTGGCGCACGTAGCCCTCGGGCTCAACGTTAGCGAGACCCGGGACAGAACCGTCGGCGCCACCGAGGTAAGCGCCGTCGACAACGACCTCGTGACCGGTGAGGATGCTCATCGGATGGCCGTTCTTCTCGTTCTCCTGAACGAGGTAGCGGAACGAGATGTCATC
>CABUTP010000353.1 GCA_902494545.1 uncultured Collinsella sp.
AGATGCTTGATCGGCATATCCTCGGGCTTGGCCTCGCCCTTCAGGATCTTGACGGCCATCTCGCCTGCGGCGTAGCCCAGGTCCTCATAGTTGATGGAGAGGGTGAACAGGCCGCCGGCCATGCACATGCCCTCCTCGCCGGTCACGAAGGGAAGCTTGTTTTCCTTGCAGATCTGGCCGACCTGCGAGGCACCCGCGGCGATGGTGTTGTCGGTGGGGGAGTACAGCGCGTCGACCTTGCCCACGGCAGACTCGACGACGGACTGGATCTCGTTGGAGCTCGAGACGGTGAAGTCGGTGTACTCGAGGCCCAGCTTGTCGAGCTCCTTCTTGGCGGCCTTGATCTGGACGTCGGAGTTGGACTCGGCGGTGCAGTAGAGCAGGCCGACCTTTTTAACGTCGGGCAGGACCTTCTGCATCATCTCGAGCTGCTCGGCGACCGGGGTGAGGTCGGAAGCGCCCGTGACGTTGGTGCCGGGCTTGTCGTTGTCCTGGACCAGGCCGGAAGCGGCGTAGTCGGTGATGGCGCAGCCAACGATGGGGATATCGGCGGTGGCGCCGGCGGCAGCCTGCGCGGCGGGCGTAGCGATGGCATAGATCAGGTTGACGCCGTCGCCTACGAACTTGTCGGCAATGGACTTACACGTGGACTGGTCGTTCTGGGCGTTCTTCTGGTCGATCTTGACCTTGAGACCGCTCTTCTTGATGGCCTTGACGAAGCCGTCGTTAGCGGCATCGAGCGCGGAGTGCTCGGTGAGCTGCAGAACGCCGATGGTGTAGTCGGAACCGGCGGCAGCGGAGCCGGAACCAGAGTTGCCGCCGCATCCGGCGAGCGGAGCGAGCGCGAGCAGGCCAGCGGAGACAAGAAGGCTCCTGCGGCTGATGGTGATGTCCTTCATATCATTACCCCCAGTATAAAAATGGCTGGAAACACTGCACTAGGAAAAAGTGCAAGTGGGACTATAGTAACGCCGATGCCCATTTTTACAACATCCTGGCGCGTTTTTTAATACTGAACCGGATGGGCGGTGCTGAGGAACGACGGACGGTAACGGGGCTTACGCTGCGGGTGCGGTGCTGTCTTCTTCGTCTAGCGCGGCAAAGAGTTTCTTGCCGTCGAGCAAACGCGTGCTGACGTTTCTCATGCGGCTGACCTCAACGGTGCGCAGGGTGTCGTCGGCGCCTCGGGTGTCGTAGACCGTTCCCAGCAGATACGAGACGCCGTCGCGCTGCCTGATGGCAAAGGGCCGGACCGTCATCCGCACCACCTCGATTTCGCCTCGGGTCAGGACGTTTGTGATATCAAAGCTGACGGTTGTTCCATGGTCGATGGCCTGTTCGATGAGCTCGCACGTGTCGATACGCTTGGCGTGCGGACGCGTTGTCTTGACGGGTGCGTCGTTGGCGGCCGGTGCCGGTTCGGGCATATCGAGATAGTCGCGAACATCGGCGCTCGCCATGGCGACCAGGTGCTGCGCCATGCTCTTTCGAATGGCTATGGGCGTCGATCGGTTGCGCATGACCATGCCGTGGAGCCGTATGATCTCTTCGTCAGCAAGCGGGCGGGTGAGGAGCCGATAGCCCACGCCGCGTTTATAGTCGATTTCGTATCCGGCGTGACGAAGTGCAGATATTGAGGTATAGATGCTGCGGCGTGCCGCCGAGATGGGCATGCGGGCGGGGTCGTCGGGATGGGAGAGGAGCTCG
>CABUTP010000354.1 GCA_902494545.1 uncultured Collinsella sp.
ATATGCTCGATTACGACGCGTCCGTTGTGGTGTGCTGCCGGCCCAAGGGTTTTGGTAAGAGCATGAATCTGTCGATGCTTCGGTGCTATTTGGAGCGCCCTGCACGCGCGCGTCCAGACTACGGGCTGTTTGCTGGGACTCAGATTTGGGAGGCGGGCGACGGGCAGTATCGGGATGAGTATGCGGCCTACCCGGTTATCCTGCTTGATTTATCTGCAGGCTGTCGGGCCGGTGCCGATGCCGCCGCCGTTGTGCGGGACGCCGTCGCACGTGAGTGCGCGCGTTTGCTGCCGTCGATGTGCGCGCCCGACTTGCCTTTTGACAAGGTGCGGCTTGTTGAGCGGGTTGCGCGCGGTGTGGCTGGCGATGACGAGGCGGATGGCGCGCTTGGCGTGTTGATTGGGCTGCTCGAGGCTGCTTGCGATGAGCAGGTTGTGCTGCTGGTGGACGATTATGACGCTGCGCGGTCGTGCGATTTGCGGTTGAAGGTTGGGGATGGCGCGAGGTCTGGGGAGCGCTCGGGGCAATCGCTGTTCGACGCCATCGCTGCGGCCGGTGATTTGTTGCGTCTGGTATGTCTGATGGGCGAGCGCCCCGACCCTGCTCAGATGGCGCTGGCGCAGCGTGGTGTTTCCTGTTGCCTGGCATCGCCACTGTCGCCGTGTTTTGATCGGCACTTTGGCTTTTCGGATGCCGAGGGCGAGGCTCTGCTCACCTATACCGGTCACAAAGATTGCCTGGACCAAGCGCGCGAATGGTTTGAAGGCTATCGTTTTGGCGGGTTTTATTGTGCGAGCCCGGCGCGCGTGATGGGTTATTTGAATCGCGGGTGTATGCCGCCCGTGCGCGCCGACCTGTATGAATATGCCGATTGCCTGAGCACGGTGGCTGCCGATTGGAACCTTGAGCGGCTTGCGGCATTGTTTACGCTGTTAGAGCCGTACGGTAGCGTTGAGACTCCGCTGGGGTCGGGATTCTTGGGGCTGGACGCCGACTCCTCTGATGCTGCTGTGCCGGACGATATTTGGACGGCGCTTTACTGTAGCGGCTTCCTGACGACCGATATGACCGAGGAGCCCCTGGATAGCGAGCGGCCTCGTGCATTGCGCCTGCCGAATAATGAGCTGCGGCATGTTTTGCGGCTTGTGGTCATCGAGTGGTTTGAATGTGCCGTCGCGGATGTTGGAGATACGGATACGTTTCGCGATGGGTTGTGCCGCGGCGATGAAGACGCCGTTAAGGGCGCGCTGATTAACATGCTCGGCGATCTGGGGGTCAATGCGCCGGAAGATGAGCTGGCGCCTTTGTATCACTTAGCTTTGCAGGGGCTTTGCTTTGGCCTGCCGGGTTATGGAAATCCGACGTCCAATTGTCGACATGGAAACGAGTGCTGGGATATCCAAATTTTTCCGACGGGGGAGACCTACGACGTCGCGGACACGATCGGCATGCAGGATGAACGCCCGCTCATAAGCATCAACATGGCCTATGACCCGTACGTGGACGCATTGGGGCTGGAATTGCTGGCGGTGCACGCGCTGCTCGAGATCGAGCGCAACGGCATCGACGAGATTCGAGTGCCGCGACCCGGCGTCGGCCGCATGCGTTGGGGTTTTGGCTTTGATGGGCGGAATGTGGCAGTGGTGTGCCAGCGGTTGTAGGGGAGGCGGGGGGAAGGTTCTGATCTG
>CABUTP010000355.1 GCA_902494545.1 uncultured Collinsella sp.
CACGGAGATGCTATCGCCACGGGCGACCACATGAGCGCGAACCAAACTCTCGAGCGCACGAAGGACGCCGTCGCCGGCACCCAAAACGCGCGAGGGGTCGATACCCTCAGGAACGGTAAGTCTAATCTTCGAGGCTTCCATGAACCTCCCTGCGTGCATGGACCAAGCCGGAATCATCGACTCCGATGATAGCAACATCGAGCAGGCACGGGGCTGTGAGTCCACAGGTATCATCGAGACGGGCATGATGGAACGAGCCGAGCGTCAAATTGTCGCCATACTCGAGCACCGCACGCTCGACCGTGCCCACGCGGCGGCGGGCATCGGCGATCGCAAGCTCCTGTGCGGCGGCGCGCATGCGACGGCTGCGTTCGGCCATGACCTCAGGGGGTACCTGGTCGGGCATGTCGGCGGCGAGGGTGCCGGGGCGCTTGCTATAGCGGAACACGTGCATGCGCGAAAAGCCCACGCGACGGCACAGCGCCAGCGACTCCTCGAACTCCTCGTCCGTCTCGCCAGGAAAACCGACGATGACATCGCACGAAAGAGACGCCTGGGGCAAGTTGGTGCGAATCATGCGCACCGTATCCTCAAAGGCCTCGGCACTATAGGGACGACCCATACGATGCAGCGTCGCCGTGCAGCCAGACTGCACGGGAAGGTGCAAAAACGGCGCGATACGCTTCGGATAGCGAGCCATCACCTTGAGCAAGCGCTCGGAAATATCCATGGGCTCCACCGAGGAGATACGCACATGGGCGATCTCGGTGCGCTCCATGATGGCCTGGAGCAGCTCATCGATCTCGACATGTTCATCGGTCGCGCTCTTGCCGTCATAGGCGCCCAGATTCACGCCGGTCAGCACGACCTCGGGCACGCCGGCCTCCTGAGCTTCACGCACCTGTTCGAGCACGGACTCGACGGGCACGGAACGCTCGGGGCCGCGGGCCTTCCACACGATGCAATAGGTACAGCGGTGGTTGCAGCCATCCTGGATCTTCACGCCCAGCCGCGAACGACCGAGCGCATCGACCACGTCGCCATCGCTGCAGGCGGACACGCTATCGGATTCGACGCCCAGCACCTCGCAGACGCGCTCGGCGACGTCAATCTTGGACGGTTCGGCGATCACGCGATCGGAAAGCTCCAGCAGCTCCTCGGGATGCAGGTTGACGACGCAGCCGGTTACGACCACGTAAGGCTCGCCGGGATAGGCCAGGGCGTGACGGACGGCCTTGCGGGTCTTGGCCTCGGCCTCCCCCGTCACGGCACAGGTATTGATAACGATCAGATCGGCGTCCCGGGGATCCACCATCGCAAAGCCCAGGCGCATAAGATCGGCAGTGATACGGTCAGACTCAACCCGGTTGACACGGCAGCCGAGGTTGACGACGGAAATATGGGGTGCGAGCACACGGGCTCCTTAATCGAGGATGTCGTCGAGGGCGCTCTTGATACGGTCGGTCACCGACTTCTTACCGGATGCGACGTCATCGCCCATCTCGTCGGCAAAGGCGCGAAGCAGCTCGCGCTGCTTGTTGGAGAGATTGGTGGGAACGACCACGCGCAGCTGCACAATCAGACGACCGCGCGAGCCGCCACCGCCGATACGCGGCATGCCGTAGTTGTTGACGCTCACGGTGTCACCGAACTGTGTGCCGGCGGGAACCGTTACTTTAACGA
>CABUTP010000356.1 GCA_902494545.1 uncultured Collinsella sp.
ACGTAAGGGCACACGGGCGCGTCCTTGTTATAGGTTGCCGAGTTCTCTTTTAGCCAATTTTGTTGGAGCCCCTATCTGCGTGAACATGCCATGACAGTTCTAGACTGTGTTCTAGGACTGTCAATCGGCAATGTGTATGAAAGCGTGATGTGATGGGTCAGAAGGCGATTGAGGGAGTTGAGGGACTTAATAGGGCCGGCGAAATCAGTGAACTCGGCAGATTTAGCCGTTCGCGGCAGCTGATGTGGGGTCATTCGCTGTATCTGATTTGGTGGTGTATTTTCTTCCGCCCGAATGCGCAGGTCAAAGGCGGCGCGCTGCGCATATTCGGTATTGCGTGCATTCTTGTGGCCGCGGTGGCGGGCATCGTCGGAGTAGTGCTAGAATGTTTTGGCATCAGTAAGTTACTTTAGCACGCGGCCGATTTCCTCTTTGAGTGCATACCGTCTCGGGTACTTTGCCATGATCTCCTTGGCGAGAGCCTTGGCTTGGTCGAGTCCGAAAACGTTGCGATATTGCTCGATCCACATGGCAACGAATCGGTATTCGTCGCGATTTCCCTGTTGCAGATCGCGATCCAGCGGCAGCTGCTTTCTGATCAGTCGTTCTGCTTCCGCGCTGTGATTGAGGCTGATGGGCTTGAGCAAATCACGCAGGAGTTCCGGCCGCTGCCCGGCTAAGGTCAAGGCCTCATCGGATAGGCGCTCTTCAGTCATGAGTCGTGCAAGGACTTTCCCACCGAAATCATGCTCATGATAGTTGCGCAGGATGTTCTGAACGCTTTGAGGCCAGCCCGATTTGCCGACCATCGATTTGAGGATGGGAATGCAACGTTCGTCCGCCACTGAATCACTGTGAGCGACGTAGTACTCATATAATTGTTTGATGCCGTTCTCATCGTTCAGTCGTTCATAGCAGGCCTCCAGCATGGTAAGCTCGCCATGCGGCAGTTGAGCGGTGAGCTCCCAATACCCCGCATGCTTTTGCGCGGCATCCCAATCGTAAGTCTGTTCCAAGAAAGCGGCGGCCCAGGCATAATCCCCGTCCAGGAATTTACGTGCGATGACGGCAAATCTGCATTCGGCCACGTCCGTGTTTTTGGACAGTAGCTCATCGGCACTAATTGCGTCGCCGCCGTACAGCAGAAAGTCATGATGGAGTTTTAGCAGATAGTCCTGTGCAGCTCGCCAATCGTAATCGGTCAGGCTCGTTCGATGGCCGTCAATGGAATCCCCCTTCTTGTCATGAAGGAATTGTTGGGCAACATTCAATGTGGACTGCGCATAGGTGCGGCACATGAACGAGGTCGTGCCGATCTCGCGGGGCTGATGCTCCATCTGTTCTATGTCCGCCGTACCTCGTGCGTGAATATCCGCGAATGGGATGACGCATTCCAGCGGCGTGTGCGGCCAAAACAGCATCTCGATCATAGGGGTATCACGTATGAATCCCAACGCTGCAATCAGCATCTGCTGCGCTTGCTCGCCTGTAACGATTGGTGCCGCGGCATACGTATAAGCGAGGATCCGCTCATTGAGGTGTTCGATATATGTCTGTAGCGCACCCTCTTCATCATCGACTTGTCTCGCGAACCACACTGTTTTTCGCAAAGCCGCGCACATGCGTCTCATGGCCAGCGGATAGTCGTTCGATTGTTCTGCTTCCTCGAATACGGCCA
>CABUTP010000357.1 GCA_902494545.1 uncultured Collinsella sp.
CCAAGCCGGCCACGATCGCCACCGGCGCTGTCATCCAGGTCCCCATGTACCTCAACGAGGGCGAGGTCATCAAGGTTGACACCCGCGACGGCAAGTTCGTCTCCCGCGTCTAGCAACCAACTCTTCTAGGAGGACTCATGCCCCAGGAAATCAAGATTGACGGCATCGGCATTTCGCCCGATGTTCTGACCGCCATCGTCTCGCGCGCCGTGTCGGATGTCGAGGGCATCGCCTCCGTTGGCGTCAAGGACCTTGCCACCAACCTTGTCTCCATGATGCTCTCGTCCAAGGCCCCGGCTTCCGAGCCGGCGGTCGAGGCCGAGGTCATCGGCGACAAGCTCGCACTCACCGTGCGTGTCGTGGTGTTCTTTGGCTATCCGTTCAAGAAACTCGCCGAGGCCGTTCGCGTCGCCGTGGTCGCCGCCATCGATGCTCAGGTGGGCGTCGAGGTCGAGCGCGTTGACGTTTGCATTGACGGCCTCGTTTTCCCCAAGGAGTAACCTTTGAGCCTTAAGGTTTATCGCGGGCGCACGCTTGCCCGCAGTCAGGCGCTGCAGCTGCTGTTCCAGGCCGAGGCCACGGACAGCCCGCTCGAGCGCGTCCTCGAGGGTGATTTCCTGATCTCGAAGGGTCCCCTCGACCCCTATGCGTTGGAGCTGTGCCGCGGTGCCTACGAGCATATCGACCGCATCGACTGCGCTCTGCGATCCGTTGCCAAGAACTGGGATCTTATGCGCATGCCCGGCGCCGACCGCAATCTGCTGCGTATCGCTGTTTACGAGATGCGTTTCCTCACCGACGAGGAGGTCTCGGACGCCATCGTGATCAACGAGGCCGTCGAGATCGCCAAGGCTTATGGTACCGACCAGTCCGCATCGTTTGTCAACGGCGTGCTTGGCAAGATCGCTCGCAGCGAGGAACTGCCGGGCGAGGACCTGTACCAAGAGCTGCTGGCCGAGGATCGCGCTCGCGAGGAGGCACAGGCTGCCGAGGCGGCCGCCAAGGTCGCTGCCGCTCAGGCTGCCGCCGGTGTACTTGCCGAGGATGCGGACGCTGCTGAGGCCGTCGAGGCCGACTCCGTCGAGGAGTAGCCATGCCAGAGGGTTCCGGCCGCAACTTCGATGAGATCTCGGATCGCCTGGACCAGATTATCGCCACCGTTCGCTCCAAGGATACGTCCTTGGAGCGTTCGCTCGATTTGTTTGACGAGGCGATTGAGCTGGGCTCCCGTGCGGTCGATATGGTCGACAAGTTTGAGCTGACGCCGCGTGAGGCCGACAAGCTCGAGCAGGAATACGATGAGGATGCGGCAAACGAGTCCCAAGATAGGCAGGCTGCATCCCCGGATACGAATGGTTGATGGCATTCATGAAACGCGTGCGTCTCGATGACGAACTGATTTCACAGGGCATCTGCGCCGATCGCGCGGATGCCCTTCGCACTCTTATGGCCGGCTTGGTCTCGAGCGGCGGCGAGCGTTTGACCTCGCCTGGCCTTAAGGTGACGCCCGGCTTGCCGTTGCATGTTAAGGGTCGTATTCCCTACGTGGGGCGCGGCGGCCTTAAGCTCGAGGGTGCGCTCGATGCGTTTTGTATCGATCCCACGGGCCTTGCCTGCCTGGACGTAGGCTGCTCTACCGGCGGCTTTACCGATTGCCTGCTCAAGCG
>CABUTP010000358.1 GCA_902494545.1 uncultured Collinsella sp.
CTACAAGCATCGTTCGGGTGTCGAGGAGTTTAAGCTCGCCGACCCCACGGTGCGCGACGAGGAGTCGGGCGAGGCCCCCATCGACGATCCGCGCTGGCTGCCACCCCATACCCAGACACTCATCTACGCGCAGGCCATGCGCCGGGCGCTGGGTCTAGATGCCCGTGCGGCGCTCTATTTTTCGACCAAGGGCGGCAAGCCGGCGTTGCGCGGTGCCGCGAGCGCCGAGCTGCTCGAGGAGGAGCGCGGCGACGGTCGCATCCCGGGCCTTAAGAAAGGTTTTCCCGGCGAGGGTGGCAGCATGGACTTCGACGCCCTGCTCGATCGCGTGGAGGCCGGCATCGCCGAGCGCCTGCGCGAGCTCGAGGCAGGCAACGTTGCCGCCGTCGACCCGACGTCGACGCAGGCCGCGCATGCGCGCTGCTCGTATAACCACGAAGGAACGTTTGTAAGGAGGGACGCGTAGACCATGGATCTTTCGACTTTGATGCCGCAACAGCTGCAGATTGTCAAAACGCTCGACCGCCCGCTGTTTGTCTCGGCAGGTGCCGGCTCGGGCAAGACCTTTACCCTCACGCGCCGCATCGTCTATGCGCTCTCGCCCGAATCCGGTCCGTTCGTTGAGCATCTGGACCAGGTGCTCGCCATTACCTTTACCAAAGATGCCGCGGCCGAGATTCGCGACCGCGTGCGCCGTGCGCTTATCGACGAGGGCATGGACGAGGAAGCACTGACCGTCGACGACGCGTGGATTTCGACCATTCACGGCATGTGCTCGCGTATCCTGCGCGCGCACGCGCTGGAGCTGGGCATCGACCCCGAGTTCACGGTGCTCACCGATACCGACGAGCTCATGGACCAGGCTGTTGAGCATGTGCTGGGTCGCGCGACGGCACCCGATGCCGCCCCCGAGCTCGCGGCATCGCTCAAGGCCCTCTATGCCTGGTATCCCATGGCGGGCGAGGGCGGTTCCTTTGGCGGCGGTACGACCATCAGGGGTCTGGTGCGCGACCTGCTGGAGCTGTCGAGCCAGTTGCCGGGCGGTATGGACGACGTGCGCATGGCGCGCGGCCAGGCCGATACCTCGGCACTCGCCGATGCCTATCGCGCGGCGCTGGGCGCAAGCAAGGCCGCGACCGAGAAGGCGCAGACGGCGCTCGATGCCATCGACGCGTTCGAGGCGAGCGGCAAGACCATGGTCGATGCGGCGCGACTCATGATGTCATGCACCATGCCGCGCGCGAGCAAGGCATTCCCTAAGGAGCAGGTCGAGCTGCTCAAGGCCGAGGCCGCCGATGCGTTTATCAATATCGTGCTTGCCTGCGGTGCCCCGGCGCTCGATGCGCTGGTGGGCCTGGCCCGTTCCGTGGAGGCCGAGTATCGCGCGCTGAAGGCTGCCCAGTCCGCCCTCGATAATAACGACCTGCTGCGTATGGCCTACGAGGCCCTGCGCGATTACCCGGCCATCCGTGCTGCGTACGAGGGCCGCTTTAAGATGGTCATGATCGACGAGTTCCAAGATACCGACCAGATGCAGGTCGATCTGATACGCTACCTGACGGGTGCGGGGGAGCGCGCGCTGTGCACCGTGGGCGATGCGCAGCAGTCCATCTATCGCTTCCGTGGCGCCGAGGTCGAGGTGTTCCGTCGTCAGGA
>CABUTP010000359.1 GCA_902494545.1 uncultured Collinsella sp.
AGGCCGCTCTCGCGTATGACGCGCACGACCTCGGCGACCTCGGCGGACAGCTCGTCGCCGGTGCCGCACGGGGCGATGGCCACGGCGATGAGCGTGTTCATTCCGGCATTGGTTGCGGGCTCGGACATGGCTTACGCCTCCTCGAGCTCGAGCTGGTTGTTGGCGATGTCCTGGGCGCTCGCGCGGTAGAGCTCGTCGATAAAGGCGACCTTAAAGCTTGCCGGGGCGTCGGCGACAGCGGCGGCACGCGTGCCGGCAACGTTGTAGACCGCGGTGCCGCAGATGGCTGCCGTAAACGGGTCGGCGGCGCAGGCATACACGGCCAGCACGCCGCCCTGCGAGCAGCCGCAGCCGGTGATTTTGGACATGAGCGGGCTGCCGCCGTGGGACTTGGCCACGGTCGTGCCGTCGGTGATCAGGTCGACTTCGCCCGAGACCACTACGGCGCCGCCGGTGTAGCGGGCGAGCGCCACGGCGGCATCGCGGGCGGCGTCGACCGTGTCGGTGGTATCGACACCGCGCACGCGGCTCAGATCGGCCGCCTCGCCCTCAAGGCCCCACAGGCCGGCGAGTGCGATGATCTCGGAGGCGTTGCCGCGTACGATGGCGGGTTTGTACTGCTTGAGCTCGTTTACCAGCTGGGTGCGCAGGCTACCGATGCCCAGGCCCACCGGATCGAGCACCCAGGGCTTGCCGGCGTCGTGTGCCGCCTTGGCCGCGCGGGGAATCGTCTGCTCGTAGATGGGGAAGAGCGTGCCCATGTTGAGATAGATGGCGCCGCCGCCGGCAACGAGCGCCTCGCCCTCGTCGGGCAGATAGACCATGGCGGCCGAACCGCCCACGGCGAGCTGTGCATTGGCGACAAAGTCGATCGTCACCGTGTTGGTGATGGAGCCGGCCATCGGATTGGTGGCGCGAATCTCCTCCACGGCCTTGACCATATGTTGCTTAAGCTGTTCCGAATCAATCACTGCACATGCCTCCTTGGCATAGAAAAGGGGCGCTGTGCATAGACAGCGCCCCTGTAAAGGCGGCATGCTCCCTACGCCAGCATTAACTGACAGGTTCAAAGGATTGGGCCCCATGCCCTCTCAGCCTTGTGGTTTGCACCGCCGGCACTCCCGCATCGAATCTGTTGTTCCCTATACTAGCGCACCTGCCAAAAAGGGACAGGTTTATTTTGGCAGGTCGTTACAATAGGTAGGACCGATACGAATGGGGGCCTTATGATTAAACTTGTGCTGACCGATATGGACGATACGCTGATTCCAGCCGGGCATGACGGCGCCAGCGACTACGCCATCGAGGGCATTCATGCCATGCAGGCGGCGGGTCTGCACTTTGGCCCGGTTTCGGGTCGTCAGCCGTCCGCGATGGGCTGGATGTTCAAAAATTGTTCCGAGTGCTTTTCGACCGGTGCGTTCTGCAACGGCCAGGTCATGTTTGTGGACGGTCGGGTGGTCGCTTCGCGCGCGACCGACAACGCCGCCCTTATGCGTTTGGCTGACTACTTGGAGCAGGAGACCGACGATACGTATCTGAAGGTCTACAGCCTGGGTGATGACTTTTGGAATAACGATGCCTACTGCGTGACGAGCGATCCCGGGCGCGTACGCCGCGCCATGGAGTCGGGCGGCAACGCGTGGCTCAAGG
>CABUTP010000360.1 GCA_902494545.1 uncultured Collinsella sp.
ATATATTTTATGTGAACGAGACTGCTGATGCGCGCCGCTGAATGGCGGAATGGCGGCGAGGGTTGATCAGGCGGAAAGTTCATCCCGTTTTGAGGCCCCAAACTGGGTCGCAGTTTCCCGTTGAGCCCTGTTTGGGAAAGCATATCCCGTTCTGAGCCGAAATTCCGGGTCGTAGTTTCCGCTAGAGGCCCCAACCGGAAAGCGCATCCCAGAATTCGACCAAATTGTGGGACGCGCTTTCCGGGGCTAAGCCGTAGCTCGCTTAAAAAACGGGCGCGGACCGAAGTCTGCACCCGTAAATGTCGATGCCCGATGGTTTACTTGCGCATCAAGCCGCCGCGCTCGTCGATGGCGTCCCAGAAGGCGCCGGCAAAGCGAGGATCGCTTGCGGCCATGAGGGCGTTGGTTGCCATCCAGCCAGACGGGGTGCCGGTATCGTAGCCCGAGAGCGGGTCGATGACGACGGCGTACATGGCCTCGCGGTCGAGCGAGCGGGCCATGGCGTCGGTGAGCTGGATCTCGCCGCCCTTGCCGGCCTGCTGATCGGCGAGCAGGTCCATGACCAACGGGCTCAGCAGATAACGGCCGACGATGTACAGGTTGGACGGAGCCGCCTCGGGAGCGGGCTTCTCGACCAGACCGCCGATACGCCAGACAGCGCCCGGCTCTGCATCGGCAACGTCCTCGGCGCCCTCGAGCGAACCGACGCGCTCGCCGGCGATAACGCCGTAGCGGCTGACTTCCTCGGGCGAGCAAGCAGCGACGGCGATAACCGAAGCGCCACCGTGCTCTTTGGAAACGGCGAGCATCTTGTCGCAGATGTCGCGGTTAGGCACAACGTAGTCGCCCAGAAGAACCAGGAAGTTCTCCCCTGCCACGGCGTCGGCGGCAGAGCGGATAGCATGACCGAGGCCCTTGGGCTCGTACTGATAACGGAAGTCGACCGGCATACCGCCCGCATGGGCGACGGCGTCGGCGTAGGCGTTCTTGCCGCGCTCGCGCAGCAGGTTCTCGAGCGAGCGATCGGGCTGGAAGTAGCTCAGCAGCTCGGGCTTACCGGGAGAGGTAACGATGATGGCGTCGTCGACCTCCTCGGGGTCGAGCGCCTCCTCAACGACATACTGAATGACCGGCTTGTCGAGCACCGGCAGCATCTCTTTGGGCGTGCACTTCGTGCCAGGCAGAAAACGCGTGCCAAGGCCGGCGGCGGGGATGATTGCCTTCATGTTATTCAAGGATCCTTTCGCAGGCGCAGAATGCGCCCTATGCGTGCGGCACGGCGGCCGCAGACCAAATTGCGATACCGAAGTATCTTACCGCCGGAGACATACGTCGCCGTAAGGCAAACGTAATTCTTCAGCAGGTCAACGCAAATTATTGCTCGAATGGTGCAATTTTACGCCCCAGCGGTAACGGGATTGGCACGGCGAAGACGGCAGTGTTCTGCGTGCCGAACAATGGGAATGAGGAGCCAAAACAAAAAAAGACGGGGCTCGCAATGCGAACCCCGTCTGCAAAGAAATCTGGCGAGAGAGCCTGATTACTTGAGGGTGACAGCAGCGCCAGCAGCCTCGAGCTTCTCCTTGGCAGCCTCGGCGTCCTCCTTCTTGGCACCCTCGAGAACAGCCTTGGGAGCGCCCTCGACGACCTCC
>CABUTP010000361.1 GCA_902494545.1 uncultured Collinsella sp.
CATGGCGGGTCCTCGTTTCTGGTCGATGGGATCGAATGCCTCTGGTAGCTGCTACGCGGCGGTCACGGACAGGGCGTGGAACTTCTCGCCGGCGCCCTCGACGGCAGCGGCGAGCTGCTCGGCGGTCACGGTGTCGGCGCACTCCACCTGGACGGTCTGGGTCTCGTGATCGGCGTCGGCGTCGGTCACGCCGGCCACGTTGAGCAGTGCCGTCTCGACAGTAGCGTCGCAGTGGCCGCACATGAGGCCGGAAGTCTTAATTGTGTAACGCATGGGTGTACTCCTTATCGATTGAGATTATCTGACAGTTTAGTCGTGAACAGCGTCATCTTAAAGGTGCGCTGAGGTGCCCGAGATTGCCCCGAAAGAGGAGCGAAGCGTACTTGGGTACGCGAGCGACGGTTTGAGGGGCAAGGTCGGGTGCGTCAGCGCACCGTCTTGGGCTTAAAGGTTCGCAGACGCAGAGCATTGCTTACGACGCACACGCTCGACAGGCTCATGGCCGCGGCGCCAAACATCGGCGAGAGTTGCCATCCGGTGAGCGGGAAGAACACGCCCGCGGCGAGCGGAATGCCGATGCCGTTGTAAAACAGTGCCCAGAACAGGTCCTGTTTGATGTTGCGGATCGTGGCGCGCGAAAGCTCGATGGCGCGGGCGACGTCCATGAGGTCGCTGCGCATGAGCACCACGTCGGCACCCTCCTTGGCGATATCGGCGCCGGTGCCGATGGCAAGGCCCACGTCGGCGCGCGCCAGGGCGGGGGAGTCGTTGATGCCGTCGCCCACCATGGCGACCTTGCCGCCCGCATCCTGCAGTTCGCGCACGTGGCGTTCCTTGTCGGCGGGGAGGACGTCGGCGATAACCTGCTCGCTGCTCAGCCCCACGCGGCGGGCGATGGCCTCGGCCGTCACGCGGTTGTCGCCGGTGAGCATGCGCACATCGACGCCGAGCGAACGCAGCGCGGCGATTGCCTCGGCACTCGTCTCCTTGACCTCGTCAGCCACGGCGATGGTACCAACGAGTTCGCCATTCTTGGCAAAGAACAGCGGCGTTTTGCCCTCAGTGGCAAATTGCTCGGCAAGTCCTGCGGGCACCTCCGCGCCTAGCTCGTTCATCAGACGCATATTGCCGGCGGCGATGGCGTTTTGCCCCTCGCGCGCCGTAACGCCTCGCCCGGGCACGGCGGCAAAATCCTCGACCATGCGCGCCACGATTCCGCGCGCCTCGCACTCGGCCATAATCGCTTCGGCCAGCGGGTGTTCGCTCGAGCGCTCCAGCGCGGCGGCGAGCTTCAGTAACGCCTTTTCGCTCATGGCGGGCGAGCCGTCAGCGCGCGTAGCCACTACGATATCGGTCACGGCCGGCTTGCCGCGGGTGACGGTGCCGGTCTTATCGAGCACTACGGTGCCCACGCTGCGCAGGTTCTCCAGCGCCTCGGCGCTCTTGAACAGAATGCCCATCTCGGCGCCCTTGCCGGTGCCAACCATAATGGCGACGGGCGTGGCCAGGCCCAGCGCGCACGGGCAGCTGATCACCAACACGGCCACGGCGGAGGTAAGCGCCTCGTTCACGCTGCCGGTCAGCGCCATCCACGCCACAAAGGTCACGGCCGAGATCGCAAACACCACGGGCACGAACACGCC
>CABUTP010000362.1 GCA_902494545.1 uncultured Collinsella sp.
GGTGGTCCTACAAGGCCTGTTCGTTCAGGAAGACCAAAGTGTTTTTATTTGAAAGCTCGGGAAAGTGACGATAACCAACGTCGAACGCGGTGAGCCCACTTACATCCTCGAGCTTGTTTTCTGCCATCCAGCGCACCATGGAGCCGCGCGCCTTTTTGCTGGCGGTCGAGCGCTGGATAGGCTTGCCGTTGCGGATGCCTTCGCCAAAGAGACACGTGACGACCGTGACGTCGGTGGTGAGGCGGGGCAGAACGGCTTTGGCGTATTCCGCGCTGGCGAGGTTGACGATCGTAGCGTTGGAGCCTGCCGGAGCGATAGCCCGTGCGAGCTTGTCGCCCCAAAACGCGTAGAGGTCTCGGGCACCGTCGACGGCAAGCTTCGCGCCCATCTCCAGCCGATACGGTTCAACGGCATGAAAGGGGCGCTCGCATCCGTAGAGTCCCGAGAGGATCCAGAGATGGTCTTGCAGCCATGCGAGCTGCGCGGAATCCATCACCTCGGGCGCCATGCTTTGGTATTGGATGCCGTGGTAGGACATGACGGCAGGGGAGATTCGACGCGCGATATCGGGATCGGCGAGGTCGGCATCGCTCAGGACGGGCATAAATTCGTGAAGCGTATCCAGGCACGTTGTAAGCAGCCTGTCGCTCACATTCCAAAGGGCCTGCAGGCTGCCGCTGCCTTCATTCCGCTCGATATCTAGCAGTGCGCGGTGGAGGCGAGCTGTCTCGCGCACAAAGGGTGGAATGCCCAGGACTTCAAAAGCATCTTGGGCCGCGCACATTTGCTTGGCGGGCGAAATGATGACCTGCAGCATGGACTCTCCTCTGCCAAAAAAGAAGTTGCGGTGGAATACGGTCTGTTTTGGCCGTGTATGGGCCAGTTTAGTCCGTATTTCACCGCAACTGATGAAGGGTTGGTTAGGCGCGCTCGAGGAAGGCCTTGTAGCCGCGATAGGCCTCGTAGATATCGGCCTTGTTGGCGACCTCCCACAGGGCATGCATGGACAGGACGGCAACGCCGGAGTCGATGACATTCATGCCGTACTTGGCCATGATGTAGGCGATGGTGCCGCCGCCGCCCGCGTTGACGCGACCGAGCTCGCAGGTCTGGAAGTCCACGCCGGCCTCGTCCATGATGTCGCGGATGAGGGCCACATACTCGGCGTCCGCGTCGTTGGAGCCGCCCTTGCCGCGGCTGCCCGTGTACTTGTTGAAGCACAGGCCGCGACCCATGAAGGCTGCGTTCTTGGTTTCGAACTTGCCGGCGTAGCCCGGGTCGAAGCCGGCGGACACGTCAGAGGAGAGCATACGGCTGTGGGCGAGTGCGCGGCGCAGGGCCAGCGGGCTATCCTCGCCGGCGAGCGTCATGATCTCGGCGACGGTGTTCTCGAAGAAGCGGCTCGTCATGCCGGTGGCACCCACGGAACCGATCTCCTCCTTGTCGACGATGAGTGTGATGCTCGTGCGCTCCACGTTGGCGACGTTGATCTGGGCGAGCATGGACGGATAGGCGCAGACACGATCGTCGTGGCCATAGCCCAGAATCATGGAGCGGTCGAGGCCCATGTCGCGGGCGGGGCCGGCGGGCACGACCTCGATCTCGGCGGAGAGGAAGTCCTCCTCCTCGACGTCGTA
>CABUTP010000363.1 GCA_902494545.1 uncultured Collinsella sp.
CTCGTCCATAGCCATCGAGATGGTATCGGCACCGGAGAGCGCGATGGTGATGTCGTCGACATCCTGAACGGCAAGCACGCGGTTATGCTGGCCGCGCAGCATGCTATTGATGTCGCAGGCACGCTTGGAGGCAAGCGAAGCGAGCAGGAAGCGGTTGTGATCGGTCTTCTCCAGAAGATCGTCAATGCAAGGCTTTACAACGGACACGGACCTCAGATCCTTTCATGCATATCGAGAACGCGAACGAGTTCATCAGTCGCGCGGTCGAGATCGTCATTCACCACGACGTCGTCGTAGCGGTCGGCAAGGGCAAGCTCATGGGCGGCGTTTGCCATACGCAGCTCAATCGTTTCGGGCGTCTCGGTACCGCGACCGACCAGACGCTCGCGGAGCACCTCGAGCGAGGGCGGCTTGATAAAGATCAGCACGGCCTCGGGGAAACGCTCCTTGACCTGTAGGGCACCCTGGACATCGATCTCCAAGATGAGAGACGAACCAGAGGCGAGCTTGGACTGGACCTCGCTCACCAACGTGCCGTAGCAGTTACCGTGGACCTCGGCCCACTCAACAAACTCACCGTTTGCCACGCGGCGGTCGAACTCCTCGCGCGTCAAGAAAAAGTAATTGACGCCATCGACCTCGCCTTTGCGTGGGGCTCGCGTGGTAGCCGAAACCGTCAGGCCCAGGTTAGAGCGACGCTCGCGCACACGAGTGACGAGCGTGCCCTTGCCCGCGCCTGACGGTCCAGAAATCACAAAGAGCTTTGAATCCTGAGCGCTCACTTATTTGGTCAGCTGCTCGAGGAGCTGCTCGCGCTGACGGACGCCAAGGCCCTGGACGCGACGGGTAGCGGAGATGCCGAGCTCCTCCATGATCTTGGCGGCCTTGGCCTTGCCATAACCAGGGAGAGACTCGATGAGGGTGGAAACCTTCATGCGGGAAGCAATGGGGTCATCGGAGTTGAGCACGGACTCGAGGGACTTCTCGCCCTTCTTGATCTGCTCACGGAGCTCTGCGCGAGCGTGACGCGCGGCGGCAGCCTTCTCAAGAGCCTGCTTGCGCTGCTCATCGGTAAGCTGAGGGAGTGCCATTCGTACCTCCAAATAGTTGGGTTATATCTGATTCAATATTTGGCATTTTAGCACGTAAAACGTACAAAATGCCCAATCGCGGCTCCATAGGTTAGACGATACCCGTAAAAAGTGCAATATATCGCGCTAAAAGATGAGCCCCCGACCTGCGATTCCACACAAAGGATGGGAAAGTTTTCGCAGGCACAGGGGCTAATTTGTGCTAATGAGACCCAAAAGTGGTGACTTGAGGGAATCTTTTATGCGACGTTTTCGACCAGCTCGGCAACGATGGCGTCAAACGCGGCAACCGGATCGTCGGCGCCGGTAATGGGGCGGCCCACCACGATATGGCTCGCGCCGCGCTCGATAGCCTGGGAAGGCGTGGCCACGCGGGACTGATCGCCCAGCGCAGCACCAACCGGACGCACGCCCGGGGTCACAATCAGCGCATCGGGGCCCAGCAGCTCACGCATGTCATGAGCCTCCATCGGCGAGCACACGATGCCGTCGATACCGTTGACCTGGGCGAGTTTTGCCAGACGGGCGGCCTCCTC
>CABUTP010000364.1 GCA_902494545.1 uncultured Collinsella sp.
GCAATGCGTTGGAATTCTTGTGCGGCGGCGGTTTGAGTGGATTCAATATTGTTCATATACGTAATTGTATACGAAGTGATTTGGATAACGCCCGAGATTTTGCGCAAATTGGTTGAGGGCCTGAGATAGAGACATGGCCCGTGTCCTGTGTACGATTTTCTGTCGCCAAACAAAACAAACCGCGATTGGAAACGAGGGCACGAAGCCATGTCACAGCAGATTCTACAGGTCGACCAGGCCATGTTGGAGACCACCCTGGACCGGATGGTCCGCAAAAGCGTCGAGGAGACCCTGAACGCGATGCTCGACGCGGAGGCCGACGAGATCACCGGCGCCGCGCGCTACGAGCGCAGCGGGGAGCGGAAGGCCTACCGGGCCGGCCACTACGAGCGCGACCTGACCGTCAAGGCCGGCAAGATGAGTCTCAAGGTGCCGAAACTGAAAGGGGCGGTGTTCGAGTCGGCGGTGATCGAACGATACCGTCGGCGCGAGGAGAGCGTCGAGGAGGCGCTGATCGACATGTATTTGGCCGGCGTCTCCACCCGGCAGGTCGACGATGTCAGCCAGCTGCTGTGGGGCGACCGCATGCCCTCGCAGACCCTGAGCGACAAGCTCAAGAAGGTATACGCCGACATCGACGAATGGCGTGGCAGGCCCCTCGAACAGGATTACCCGTACCTGTTCATGGACGGCGTGTGGCACAAAAGGTGCTGGGGCGGGTCCGTGGAGAACGTGAGCATCCTGGTGGCCGTCGGCGTCGGTATGGACGGGCGGCGCGAGGTGCTTTCGGTGGCCGAGGGCATGAAGGAGGACTCGGAAAGCTGGCGCGAATTCATCAAAGGCATGCTCGCGCGCGGCCTCAAGGGCGTGAGGCTGGTGACGGGCGACCGGTGCGCCGGACTGGTGGCGGCTGTGAACGAATTGCTGCCCGGCGCCCGCTACCAGCGGTGCATGGTCCACTTCGAACGCAACATCCTCGCCAAGGTCAACCCCAAAAACAGGGACTGGGCCGCCGACGCGCTGAAGGCCATATTCTCCATGGAATCGAGGGACAAGGCGCTGGAGAAGGCGGAATCCGTCGCCAAGGACATGGAGGCGCGGAAACTGAGGGAGGCCGCCAAATGCCTCAGGGAGGGCATCGGCGAGACCACGACCTACCTGCTCGACGACTACCCCCGCGAGCATCGCCGCCGCATCCGAACGAACAACATGATCGAACGGCTGAACCGCGAGATCCGCCGGCGCACGCGCGTGGTCGGCAGCTTCCCGGACGGGCGCAGCGCGTTGATGCTCATCTGCGCGAGAGTCCGCTACGTAACTTCCAGCGAGTGGTCGACGCGACGCTACCTCGACATGTCAAGGCTCGGTGAGAACGTACAGTCAGCGAACTGATCATCGCCACGGGGACGGGCGAAGACCAAAGTGCGCAAAAACTCGGGCACTACCGTGATTTGCTTTATAGTTGAAAATGCGTATATTTATACACATGAAGTATAAAGATGTTGTGACTGCGTGTAGAATTGATGAGCAGAGGAAGCGAAATAAGCTGACGCAGGAGTATCTTGCCCATTATTTGGGTGTTACCCAGGCGTCGATTTCAAGAAAGTTGGCAGGTAAGGC
>CABUTP010000365.1 GCA_902494545.1 uncultured Collinsella sp.
CGGCGCCGTGCCCGCGAAGGCCGGTTCCGACATTAAGCTCACGCTTGACCTCAAGATTCAGCAAGCCTGCGAGACGGCGCTTGCAAGTGCCATTGAGCTCGCTAAGACCACGGGCCACAGCGACGCCGGCAACGGTGCCGTGGTGTGTCTCGACCCCAATAACGGCGAGATTCTGGGCATGGCCAGCGAGCCCAAGTTCGATCCTTCGGTGTTTATCGGCGGCGTCTCCAACGACGTGTGGACCGAGCTCAACGATGACGAGGGTTCGCACCCGCTGCTCAATCGCGCTATTAGCGGCCAGTACATGTCGGCTTCGACCATTAAGCCGCTCTCGGCCTTGGCGGGCCTTGAGTTTGGAACGTACACGTCGAGTCAGACGACCAACTGCACGGGATATTGGACCGGCTTGGGCAAGTCGTGGGGAAAATACTGCTGGCTGCACTCCGGCCACGGCACGATGACGCTGCAGTCCGGTATCGCCAATTCCTGCGACCCCGTCTTCTACGACATGGGCAAGGCGTTTTTCTACAACGACCAGCATCCCGAGGGCCTGCAAGAGGTCTTTCGTCGCTGGGGCCTAGGCAAGACCTGCGGTATCGACCTTCCGAGCGAGGGTGCTGGCCGCATTCCCGATGCCGAGTGGAAAGAGTCGTACTTCACCGACGCATCTGCCGAGGACCGCAAGTGGAATGCCGGCGATATGACGAACATCGCCATCGGCCAGGGCGACATTCTGGTGACACCGCTGCAGATGGCCTGCGCCTATATGGGCATTGCCAACGGCGGCAAACAGTATGTGCCGCATGTGTTTTTGTCGGCGGTATCGCGCGATGGCGACGGTGATGCCTACAAGTACAACGGCAAGGGCAAGAAGAAGCGCCTGGAGGCCAAGATCAACAGTGATTCGGATTTGGCTCTTGTTCGCAACGGCATGCACGATGTGATTTACTCCGCGTCGACTTCGACCGCCGCGCACTTTAACTCCCTGACCCCTACGGTCTACGGCAAGTCCGGTACGGGCGAGAAGAGCGGCGAGGACGATTACGCGTGGTTTTGCGCCTACGCGCCGGCCGATGATCCCAAGTACGTGATTGCCACCATCTTGGAACAGGGCGGTGGCGGCTCCGATACCGCGTTGCACGTCGTGCGCGATGTCCTCGGTGCGATTTATGACGAGCCCGACACGTCGACGGCCACGGGCGATTCCTCGGTTCGATAGGAGGTTGCGATGGACTTTTCGCCGGCGGACCTGTTCCGCTCAACCAAAACCGGCTCTCGCAGCAGCCTGGACCGCGTTAACAAGCAGCTCTCGGCCTCGCGCGGAACGTTTCGCCAAAAGGTGCACATCGGCGTGTTGCTGGCGACCGTGGCGCTCGTAACCTATGGTGCCATCATTATCTGGTCCGCCTCGCAGTTTAAGGCCGACGCCTCGTTCTCGCGTCACCTGCTGGGCATCGGTATTGGCGCGGTGCTGGCGGTGCTCGTCTGGCGCACCGACCTGCGCGGCATTTCTAATTTTTCAACGGCTCTGCTCGTCATCGATCTCATCGTGATCTTCTCGCCTAAGATTCCGGGCTTTTCCTATAAGAGAGGGCGTGGCATGACTGGATGTATAAAG
>CABUTP010000366.1 GCA_902494545.1 uncultured Collinsella sp.
ACCTCTTCCTGCCGTAAGCGCTGACCAGTCCGTTCTCCCTCATGATGCGGCAGACCCGGCGCCGGCTGACGGTGACGCCCGACCTCCCGGGCGACGCCTTTATCTTGCGCGAGCCGTACCGGCCCTTGCTGACGGCGTGGGCCGCGACCACGGCCGGCGCGGCGGGCCGGCCGGGCCGCGAGCGCATGGAGTAGTACGTCGACCTCGCGACGTCGAGGAGCCTGCACTGCGCTGATATGGGGTAGCGGCCCTCGTTGGCCGCTATGGCCCTCACTTTCGAGCGTATATCAGCGCCGCTTGTTTTAAGACGTCGACCTCCATCCGGAGCCTGCGGTTCTCGCGCTCGAGCTCCAGGATCATGTTCTGCTCGGGCGTGCGGTTGTCCGCGGCGCGCGGCGAGCCGGTCGCGTTTATCGACTTGATCCACCTCTCCACGGTGCCCTTGCCGAGGTCGTACTCGTCCATGATCTCGCGCTTGGGCTTGCCGGCGTTGTAGAGGTCGACTATCTGCCTCTTGAACTCGTCGGTGAAATGCCTCGGGTGCCTGGGGTCCCTCATATACGGCCCTCCCGTCTCTTGCGCCCCTCCCGGAACTGTCCACATCAGTGTAGCCAATCCAGCACCCCGAAACAGGTGGAGTACCTGGCGGGTTACCTCGAGGCGGAGAGGTCCAGTCGCGAGGCCTCGAAGCGCGCGACGCTGCTCAGGCGCTGCGCGCTGCCGGCGCACAAGACCTTCGACGGCTACGACTGGTCGGCCGTGTCGTGGCCGGAGGACATGGGGCGCGAATCGCTGCTAGTGCTCGACTTCGTCGAGCGCAGGGAGGACCTCGTGCTCATGGGCGACGTCGGTACCGGCAAGACACACATGGCGTCGGCCCTCTGTGCGCTGGCGTGCGAGAGGAGGCTCGAGGCGCGCTTCTTCACGGCGTCCTCGCTCGTGATGCGCCTGAGGCGCGCCCGCGACGACGGGAGGCTCGACCGGGAGGCCGCGCTCATCGGCAAGGCCCACCTGCTCGTCATCGACAAGCTCGGGTTTCTCCCGCTCGACGCGGACGGGGCGAGGCTGCTCTTCCAGGTCTTCGCCGACGCATACGAGAGTCAGTCGGTGGTAATCACCACGAACCTGGAGTTCAGCAGGTGGGGGTCGGTGTTCGGGGACGACCAGATGGCCGCCGCCGTGATCGGCCGCATCGTCCACCACGGGAGGCTCGTCCAGTTCCGCGGCGAGTCCTACCACGTCCGCCACGCCCTCATGCAGGAGGGCTAGCCGCTCAAAAAGCGTGCACACTTCCGATGCTCAGGCTGCTCAATTTCCGATGCTCTTTTTGCTCAAGCCCTCTTGAAGAAACACACCTAGTCGCCAAAGCGCTCAAGGACACGCTTACAGGTGCCTCGTTGAAGACAAGTAAGGGTATGCTGAAGGGGCCAGTCGAGCAGAGGAAGGTAAAACCCGGATCGCCGGCGGAAGCCAACCCGTACGATGTGCTAACTAGGAGGCGGAAAGAATGACGTGCGAGAACGACAGCGAGCTCGACATGGCCCCGCTAGGGCATTGCCAGGGTCAAGGATAAAGACGTAATATTCCCCTGAACAGGGAAGTAGGGTAA
>CABUTP010000367.1 GCA_902494545.1 uncultured Collinsella sp.
CACCCGTTTGCTGGGTATGCTCACGCTCGATACGAAAAACTACGTCGCCGACATTTCGTTTGGCGCCGAGACCAATACCGATGATGCGGAGGGCGAGGCGGTCCGCACGGTGGCTGTTGCCAACGAGCTCCGCGATCCTGCCTATGCTCGTGAGCGCTTGGCCGCCATGCTGGGCCCGCAGATGCAGGTGCCGCCGGCGTTTTCTGCTATCTCGGTCAATGGCGTTCGCGCCTATAAGAGTGCTCGCGAGGGCAATGTGGTTGACCTGCCCCCGCGCCCCGTCGAGGTCTATGCCGCCGACCTGATCGCCGTGAGCGGCGAGGGCGATACGTGCGTCTGGACCGTGGCGTTTTCGGTAAGCAAGGGCACCTACATTCGCGCGCTCGCTCGCGATCTGGGTCGCGCCTGCGATAACGCGGCACATATTTCCGCACTGCGCCGTACGGCCTCCGGCGTGGTTTCCATTGGCGCCTGTCGTGCGGTAGAAGAGCTCTCTGCCGAATCCGCTGCCGGCTTCGCTCTGGATCCCATCGCCGCTCTTGGTGCCACGCGTGTTGATTTACCGGGTAACCTTGCAGACGACCTGCTTTGTGGTCGCCGCATTCCCATTGAACGCGCGCTTGCAGACTTCGATATGGCGAAGGCGCCGTTCGCGCTCGTGCTCGATGGGGGATTGAAGGCGCTTGCCCGCATTGAGGGCGGCCGCTTTGTGATGGAGCACGTCTTTCCTCAGGCGATCGGCGGTGTTCGATGATGCTGACGCCCCACGAGCTCGCGCGTATCTTTTTCGCGGCTGAGTTGGATGAGGCCCGTATCGTTTCTGCCGACGCATTTGATGGATGCGAGTTCTTGGGTGCCGCGTCGATCGCCATTGGCGTGTTTGATGGCGTGCATCGTGGGCACCGAGGGCTGATCGACGCGGTTATTCGCGACGCGCGCACTCGCGGCTGCAAAGCGGTCGTGGTCACCTTCGATCCCGATCCGGACGTCGTGGTGAGTCCGTCGCCCGCTCAAAAATTGATGACGACGGCCGACCGCCTGCATGCCCTGGCTCAAACCGGGGTCGATGCGGTGGTGGCCGTTCCCTTTACGCCCGCCGTGGCGGCACTCGATCATGTCGGGTTTCTGGCGCTGTTGTCGCGCGTTATCGACATTCGCTCCATTCGTGTAGGTAGCGATTTTAGGCTCGGCCGCGGAGGCGCTTCGGGCGTTGCCGAGATGCGCGCCTGGGGCACTGAGCGTGGGGTTGACGTTTACGGTCACGACCTTCTCTGCGTTAACGGGCAGACCGTCTGCGCCACGCGCGTCCGCCATGAGCTGGGTCAGGGTCATGTGGAGCTAGCTGCCGAGCTTCTCGGCCGTCCCTATATGCTGCGCGGCGTTGTGGCGGCTGGCCGTCACGAGGGCTCCGACATGGGCTTTCCCACGGCAAACATCCAGGTGCCCGACGGCATCCAAGTGCCTGCCGATGGCGTCTATGAGGGTCTGGTGCTGGTCGACGATACCGTATGGCCTGCTGCCGTTAACGTCGGCCTGCCGCCGACCTATGCCGATGATGCCGCCTCGGCGCATCTCGAGGC
>CABUTP010000368.1 GCA_902494545.1 uncultured Collinsella sp.
GAACGCGCAAAAGAAACCCCTAAGCAGCGAGATCGGATGCATCCTCGAAAGGACTCATAGGACGGGTGGCACCGGCGACCGTGGTCACCAGGTCGCGAACGCGCGAGAACGTTGCAGCAGCGACCTCGTTGGCGCGGCTGTAGTCGACATCGCGCTCGTAGAGCGAAACGAGCGCGCGGCCCATGCCATAGGTACCCGCGGCGGCGGTAAGCGCCTTAACGGCAAAGCCGATGTGCGGCGTCTGCTTCACCAATGCGCGGGTGACGGCGCGAATCACCAGACCGCCGGCGAGCACGCCCGCGACCTCGTAGCCGCGCTCGGGCTTTATGCCACGTCCAAAGATGGCCGCCAGCTCAAAGAGCATGCCCACCTGCGCCAGCGCCATCACGGGATAGTCGGCACCCGGCAAAAACACCAGGGCGCCCGTCGCCATGTTGGTGAGCGCGCACGAGGTAATGATGCGATTTGCCGCCGCGATGCGCATAAAGGCAAAGTTGGCGGCAAAAGCCGTCTCCTTGTCCGTACGATCGAGGATCCAGCGGGCAAGCGTCTCAAGCAGATAGGTCTTATCGGTCGCCGCCACCACGCCGAGCATGGGCGTAGATTCCTCAACGAACGGCACCTCGACGGCGGACTCGGCAAGCACGCACACGGGCGCGCCGGCAATCACGAGCTCCTGCACAGCACTCTCCAGGCGGTCGGATCCGCACGAGAGGACCAACACCACGTCGGTATCGGCCTTGGGAACGATACGGTCCTCCCCCAGGCGATCAACACGCACAATGCCCGAAGTCGTCTGCGGCACAAAGGCATCGCGCACCGTCTCGACCAAAAAGCGAGACGCAGTCGGATCAAGGTAAACCGAGACACGCACCGGTGTATCGGAATCCTTCTTAACAGACGCGCCCATCTTAAAAGCGCTGGTCAACTTATCTACGGGAATCTTCATGGCAAACCCCTCCAGCGGTTACGCGGCGCCCGAACGATGCCGCCATATGGATTGTACGATACCCACCGTCAGCAACTGAATCATCATCGACGACGAACCAAAACTAATAAACGGCAGCGGAATACCAGTAATCGGCATCATGCCAATGCACATGCCGATGTTCTCGAAGGTCTGGAACGCCCACATGCCGACGATACCCACGCACGATAGGCGCAAAAACAGTGACTCGCACTTAAAGGCAACGCGGATCGTCGAGAAAATCAGCATCACGTAGAGGCACAGAAGCAAAAAGGAGCCGCAGAAGCCGAACGTCTCGGACAGGAAGGCGAAGACGAAGTCGGTGTGGAACTCGGGTAGAAAGCCGCCGGCCGACTGCGTCGCGTGGCCCAGGCCCTTACCAAAGAAGCCACCCGAGCCGACGGCGATGAGCGACTGCTGCAGGTTGTAGGCATCATCCGAATTGGCATTGTCGGGGTCGATGAAGACTGTCAGACGGTTCATCTGATACTGCTTGATTAGCACGTCGTGGCCAAGGAGCGAATCAAAGACCGAGTCGAGCGCCAAGATGAGCGCAATCAAACCAACCAGCAGGGCCAAGGTCGACAGCACCCATTC
>CABUTP010000369.1 GCA_902494545.1 uncultured Collinsella sp.
AGGTTCCGTATGTAATCAAGCCGAACAGCAATTATCAGATCGTGAACCGCATAGAAAACCCAATGCAAACCCTCGTAAACGCCCTGTTAGCGAACGATGCAGCTCTGATTTTACCTGTGACCTATGCCTTCCTTGTCTCGCGTCGCGATGTTCTGACTGCCGAGCAGCATCCGCTACAGGGTGGTCTCTACATAACCGGCGTTCAATCGAGCGGCAAAACGACGCTTGCCCGTCGTGTCTTCGGATACACGGAACGTATCGGAACCCCAGGTAAACCGGCACTTATGCTGGAGGCGGTGAGCACAGAAGCATCCGTGCGCGACACGCTTTCGGAGAACCCGGGATGTGTGGTCATCATCGACGACCTCGCCCATTCCTCCTCGCGTACCATCGAAGCGCATCGCAAGAAGCTCGGCGGTGCCATACTTCGTCTAGCTGCAAACGAGGCCGATTCCACTAAGAAAAATCGCATCGGCAGCAACGATCACCGGGACTGCACCGCCGGTATTGCGCTGACGGCTGAGTTCGTCTTGGACGGCATTTCTGAGCTGACGCGCAGCATCTTTGTATACCTTGATCGGCCGTTGAACTTGACGGATGATGTGAAGCCCGCTCTGATCGGCGACACACTTGAGTGCTTCGCCGACTGGTTCGCAGACAATTACGAACATGCAATTGCGCTGCTGCATCAGATTGCCGACAAGCCGGACATCCTGTCCCATCTGCGGGTCGAAGGCTCGGATGAGTTCGAAGAGCTGCTCTCCCGCGAACGCCGTATTCAGGCCAATCTCGCACTCATGCAGTGGGCGTTCGTCTGCATGATCGAGATGATCAAGGCGAAGATGGAACTGCCCTCCAGCGTGGAGCATGCTCTATATGAGCAGTTCTGGACTGCCGTTCACCACTCTGTCGCCATGCAGGTTTCGGTCTTTTCCGAGATAAAAACTCGCAAAAAGGAGGGCAACATCGCCTGCCTTCTGTGCGAGGCAATTGATGCCGACATTTTCCGCCTTTGCCGCAATAAGGACAAGCTGTTCAAGCGGAACGGAATTGTTTGGAAAGAGGATCGCCACGGTAATCCTGTTCGTATCGGTCTCAAGGTGACGCCGCTCGTGCAGTACCTGCGCAATCAGAATGGCTACCAAGACTATTCCTCGCGCAAAATTATTACCTATCTCAAAGATATCGGTGCGCTGACTCTGAACGAGGATAAGAGCAACACCGTCCACATCGGAAAGACCGAGGACGGAAAGCGCGTCCTGCCTCGTGTTCTGATGATTGATGTCTCCGTGCTGCGTGAGAATGCCCAGCGTTTCGATCTCTTTTCCGAGCAGGCAAAATGAGTTTTTCTTCATGATAGCACACCTTGGCACATCATGCAAGCATAGCCGGAATGCTGTGATCTCTGTACATATATTATACTATAGAAGCCCATTCTGTTGTATATTCCCCAGCCTTTCCGTCCAAAATAATCTCAAAAGGAGGAATTTCCCATGCTATCCAATCATGCCACCTGCCCGCTCCCCGACATCCGCGAGGCGCGCATCGACCC
>CABUTP010000370.1 GCA_902494545.1 uncultured Collinsella sp.
CACGACGCCATGGACCTCATCAACAATCACTTTATCCCCGCCCTCGACGAGGTCGGAGTCCTCTTTGACCAGGGCAAGTTCTTCTTGCCGCAGCTCATGGCCTCGGCCGAGGCCGCACGCGTGGGCTTCGACACCATCAAGCGCCTGATGCCCGCCGGCGAGATTGCCGACAAGGGCAAGATCTGCGTGGCCACCGTCAAGGGCGACATCCACGATATTGGCAAGAACATCGTCAAAATGCTGCTCGATAACTACGGCTACACCGTCTTTGACCTAGGCCGCGACGTCGACCCGCAGGAGGTACTCAAGACCGTGCAGGAGCGTGACATTAAGCTTGTCGGCCTCTCAGCGCTTATGACTACCACGGTCGTCGCCATGGAGGAGACCATCAAGCTGCTTCATGCCGAGGTGCCGGGCGTCAAGATCATCGTAGGCGGCGCCGTGCTCACCCCCGAATACGCCAAACAGATTGGCGCAGACTACTACGCCAAGGACGCCGCCGAAAGCGCGCGCATCGCCGAAGAGGTCTTTGGGCAGTAACACAACGGAAACAACCGAGCACCAAAACGTGCCGCATGCGCCACTTGGCACGTGCGGCACGTTAGAATAGATAAGACTATGCTCGTTTTGGCAGATAGGAGCGCAAGGATGGCGATCACGCCCGCAGAAATCGCGGAAACCCGCGGCATGGTTGAGGAGCAGAACCTCGACATCAGGACCATCACCATGGGTGTTTCGCTCATGGGTTGCGGCGACGAGAACCTCGACCGCATGTGCACGAAGATCTACGACCACGTGACGCACACGGCTGAGCACCTGGTCGAGACCGCCGAGAACCTCGAGCGCGAGTACGGCATCCCCATCGTCAACAAGCGCGTCTCCGTCACCCCGGTGGCGCAGATCGCCGCTTGCTGCAAGGATGAGGACCTCACCCCCATCGCGCACGCCCTCGACCGCGCGGCCGAGACGCTCGGCATCGATTACCTGGGTGGCTTCTCCGCGCTCGTCCAGAAGGGCATCGGCGACGCCGACCGCCGCGTCACCCAGTCCATCCCGCAGGCGCTCGCCACCACCAGCCGCGTCTGCTCCAGCGTCAACGTCGCCAGCCTGCGCGCCGGTATCAACATGGATGCCGTGCTCATAGCCGCCCAGACCATCATCGATGCCGCCAAGCTCACGGCCGACCAGGATTCCGTTGGCGCCTCCAAGTTTGTCTGCTTTGCCAACATGGTCGAGGACTCCCCGTTTATGGCGGGCGCCGTCCACGGCGGTGGCGAGGCCGACGCCGTCATCAACGTTGGCGTCTCGGGCCCCGGCGTTATGGCTGCTGCCTTGGAGACGCTCCCCGACTCCGCCTCGATGATGGAGGTTGCCGAGAAAATCAAGCAGACCGCCTTTAAGATCACCCGCGCCGGCGAGCTCATGAGCCGTGAGGCAGCCCGCCGTCTGGGTGTCGAGAAAGGCATTGTCGACCTGTCACTGGCTCCCACGCCTGCCATCGGCGACTCCGTTGCCCGCATCCTCGAGATCATCG
>CABUTP010000371.1 GCA_902494545.1 uncultured Collinsella sp.
AGCGAGAGCCGAGTCGCCGCTGGGGTGTTTATTACTGTCTCCGTGGGGGTTTAGCTCAGCTGGGAGAGCGCGGGCTTTGCAAGCCTGAGGTCAGGGGTTCGATCCCCCTAACCTCCACCATGATGGACCTGTAGCTCAGTTGGTTAGAGCGTCCGGCTGATAACCGGGAGGTCACAAGTTCGAATCTTGTCAGGTCCACCATCAAAACTTTGAAGAGCCCTGGGGCATTGCCTCGGGGCTTTTTTCTTGTCTGCGATAAATCTCATTTTGGTTTTGTGTGCTGTGCGAAAGATTGGGTAGTATAGCTATTCAATGCGGCGACCCTGCCGCGTGTTAACCGCTACGTACCGGAGGTGTTCCATGGTTCGTGTCGACATAGAGACCATCGTCATGGCCGCCGGTCCCGTGCCATCGCTTATCGTGCTTCGCGAGCGCTGCAGCAAATCGGACTCGCCCGCACCGCTGCGTTCCCTTTCCATTCAGACTGGTTCGTTTGAGGCCGCGGCCATCAGCCGTGGCATCGATAGCGGCCGCGCCGAGCGCCCGATTACCCATGACCTGTTGCTCGATACTGTTGGCGCCCTGGGCGCCAAGCTCGAGCGCATCGAGATCGTTCGCGCCGAGCCGCCGGTGTTCTACGCGACGATCGTCGTACTGGCCGATGGTGACGAGCGCAAGATCGATGCCCGTCCCAGTGATGCCATTGCCCTCGCCGTGCGCAGCAATGCCCCCATGTTTGTGGAGGACGACATCATGAATCGCCTGGGCACCGTTTCTGCCCATGCCGAGGAAGTTGACGACGAGCAGGAGTTCGAGAAGTTCGATGAGTTCGTCCATACGCTCTCACCCGATGATTTCTAAATGCTCGACAAACACGCGACGGGGCATGCGCTGATGAACGCCGGAGTTTCTACCGAGGCGGCTGCCATTGCGCGCGAGGCCCAGATGCGCTCGGAGGCTTCTGAGGCAGCTCGCATTGCCTATGTGACACAGGCCCGCACACTTCGCGAGCGGCGCGGCTCGTTTATCAAGATGGTTGTCGTCTCTGCCCTTGTTGCGGCAATCTGCTCACGCCTTCGTGGTACAGTTGGTGCGCTTGGGTTTTCGATCTCTACGGGCCTCGTGATCTGGGGTGTGGTCGATGCGGTAATGCTGACCAGTCAGATCAAGGTGCTCGACAAGCGCGCGATGGATATGATGCGCGCCCGCGACGCTGCCGCCAAGATCGCCGCCGAGGCACAAGAACTGTAACGACGCCAGACTCGATGGGAAGGTCTAAAGATGGCACAGGATATGCAGGACGCCGGTAACGTCTCCGCCGAGCTCGACGCCATGGTGTGCGATCTGATCGGCGCGTTCTTGGACGATCTTGCCGCCGGCGAGAATCCGGGCGTAGTTGTGGCGATTGAGGACGCTGCTTCCAACCGATATCTGGCGGCGCTCGACGAGGACGGCGAGGAGGCATGCCTCGAGGCTGCCACCAACTTTATCTCCGAGCACAAGATGGGTCTTAAGGACGAGGGGC
>CABUTP010000372.1 GCA_902494545.1 uncultured Collinsella sp.
ACGCCCGCCATGGGAGCCATAAGGAACGGCTGCTCGGCATAGGCGCCCAGCAGCCGCTTGCTGTGTTCAGAAAGCGCCATGAACCTACTCGTCCACCTTGAGAATCGCCATAAAGGCCTCCTGCGGAACCTCGACCGAGCCGATGGCCTTCATGCGCTTCTTGCCCTCTTTCTGCTTCTCGAGCAGCTTGCGCTTTCGCGAGATATCGCCGCCGTAACACTTGGCCAGCACGTCCTTACGGCGCGCCTTGACGGTGGAACGGGCGATGATCTTGTTGCCGATGGCGCCCTGGATAGGCACCTCGAACAGCTGTCGCGGGATGATCTCCTTGAGCTTGTCGCACAGGCCGCGGGCCAGACCATAGGCCTTGTCCTTGTGCACGATAAACGACAGCGCGTCCACCTCGTCGCCCGAAAGCAGTATGTCAAGCTTAACGAGCTCGGAGGGACGATATTCGTTGAACTCGTAGTCGAGCGAGGCGTAACCCTTGGTGCGGCTCTTGAGCTGATCGAAGAAGTCCAAGATGAGCTCGGCGAGCGGCATATCAAAACGCATCTCGACCGATTTGCTCGTCAGGTGGATCATATCGGTCGTGACGCCACGGTGCTCGATGGCGAGCTGCATGACGGCACCCGTATACTCGGGCGGGCAGATGATCTTTGCCTTGAGGTAGGGCTCTTCGATGCGCTCGATGCGCGTGGCCTCGGGCAGATCCTGCGGGCTGCGGACATCGAGCATCTCGCCGTCAGTCTTGTACACATGGTAGTCAACCGAGGGGCTCGTGGCGATCAGGTCCAGATTGAACTCGCGCTCCAGGCGCTCCTTGACGACCTCCATATGCAGCAGGCCCAGGAAGCCCACGCGGAAGCCAAAGCCCAGCGCCACCGACGTCTCGGGCTCCCACACCAACGACGGATCGTTGACATGCAGCTTATCGAGCGCGTCGCGCAGGTTCTCGTAGTCCTTGTTGTCGATGGGGAACAGGCCCGTGTAGACCATGGGCTTGGCCTCGCGGTAGCCCGGCAGCGGTTCGGGGCAGGGGTTCGAAGCCCACGTAAGGGTATCGCCCACGCGCACGGCCTCGGGGTCCTTCAGACCCGTGACCACGTAGCCGACCTCGCCGACGGTCAGAGCATCGACCGGCGTCTCAGCAGGGCACTTAACGCCCACGCCATCGACCAGGAAGTCCCCCTTAGCCTGCATCATGCACAGGGTATCGCCCTTTTTGATGGAACCGTCAAAGACACGCACCGTGGCGACGACGCCGCGGTACTCATCGAAGTACGAATCCAGAATTAGTGCCTTGAGAGGGGCATTTGCATCGCCCTTGGGAGGCGAGATCAAAAAGACGATGGACTCCAGCAGATCGTGGATGCCCTCGCCGGTCTTGCCCGACACGCACACGGCATCGTCGGCGGGAATGGCCAGATCGTCTTCGATCTCGGTCTTGACCTCGTCGGGGTGCGCCGAGGGAAGGTCGATCTTGTTGATGGCCGGGACAATGTCCAAGTTGGCGTTCATGG
>CABUTP010000373.1 GCA_902494545.1 uncultured Collinsella sp.
ACTGGGGATGGATACCCTGCTTCATGGTAGGACTCCTTATTGGTCAGGCGCTGGTTACCGATCAGCGCATAAGGCGTCTTGGTTTCCGACCAAGACAACAAACTCGGCTATGGTACCACAGCGCCGCGCGTCCCACAAAAGGTTCACGGTCTTTGTGCAACACGGCGTGGCCAACCGCAGCGGACACGCACCCTGTTGCCCCTTCTCCCATGTTGCAGACGTGTAACGCCGCAGTAAGCACACCCCTTTTGGCGCCAGACAGGTACAATGATGAACACTGTACCGTAGCGGAGCGCCCCGCGCGCGCCGCAATCACGCGAAAGGGTTTCCCATGGCCGAGATCTCGTCCTCCCGTATCGTCATCACCGTCCTTGGCAAGAACCGCCCCGGCATCGTCGCCGGCGTCACCCGTGTCCTAGGCGAGGCCAACGTCGACATCCGCGACATCACGCAGTCCATTATCGAGGACATCTTCACCATGACCATGCTGGCCGACACCGCCGAGTCCAAGCTCGACTTCGCCGAGCTGCAGAAGGCGCTGGCCGAGGCCGGCGAGCTTTCGGGCGTCAACGTGTCCATCCAGCGCGAGGACGTCTTTAACTTTATGTACCGCCTGTAGCGAACAAGCCGCTCGGGGCAGCTTGACGTCATATCGTCCAAGCGCGCGGCCCCAAAGCGGACCGGAGAGGAGCGCGCATGGCCTACGACGCCAAGAAAATCTACTACCGCTTCGACGATCACCTGAGCCGCCTGGTCTTGGATTACGAGGCGAGCCGTCAGATTTCGCCCGAAAGCGAAAACCTCTACCACGGCCTGCCGACCGACCCGTACGACGAGGGCCTGTTCGTAGAGCACAACGTCAAACGCGGCCTGCGCAATGCCGACGGCTCGGGCGTGGTCGCAGGCCTTACCCGCATCTCGGACGTGCACGGCTACAACAAGGTCGACGGCAAGGTCGTGCCCGATCAGGGCAAACTCACGCTTCGTGGCTACAGCATCGAGGACCTGGTCAACAACGCCCAGGCCGAGGATCGCTATGGCTACGAAGAGGTCGCCTACCTGCTCATCACGGGCTCGCTGCCCACCAAAGAGGAGCTCGACGGTTTTTGCGAACGTCTGGGCGCTTTTAGGCACCTGAGCGACGAATACGTCCGCGAGTTCCCCATGACCACAGTGTCGTCGAGCATCATGAATGTGCTTCAGCGCGCCGTGCTGCTGCTCTACGCCTTCGACGCCGAGCCCGACGCCATTACACCCGAGCACGAAATCGACGTCGCCATCTCCATGCTCGCCCGTCTCCCCCGTATCGCCGCCTTCGCGCATATGGCCTCGGTCGCCAAGCGCCGCGGCTCCGAGGTTCATGTACCGCACCCCACACCCGGCCTCTCCACCGCCGAGACCATCCTGCAGGTGCTCCGCGGCGGCATGGCATTCACCCGCGACGAAGCCATGCTGCTCGACGTGATGCTCATGCTGCATGCCGAGCACGGCGGCGGCAACAACTCCACGTTCGCCT
>CABUTP010000374.1 GCA_902494545.1 uncultured Collinsella sp.
CCTGCTCGGCCGGCGGCTCGGGCAACGGTGCCACCACCGCCCCCATCGCGCATATGATTACGAGCGAATTCGATACACCCTCGGTGGCACACCTTACCTGCGTGGGCCGCTCGCACGCCGATATCGCCGCCAAGATCGACGAGTATCGCACCGCCGGCGTTGAAAACATCCTGGCCCTGCGCGGCGACCTGCCCGCCGGCGCGACTGAGGACGACAAGCCCGCCTCTGACTACGCCTACGCCCGTGACCTCATCCCCGAGCTCGTCGATGCCGGCTTTTGCGTGGGCGCCGCAGCCTACCCCGAGGGCCACATTGCCTGCGAGGATCTCAACCTCTCGGTCGAGCACCTCAAGCAAAAGCAAGACGCCGGCGCGAGCTTCTTTGTGACACAGCTCTTCTTTGATAACGAGTGCTTCTACCGCTTCCGCGAGCTTGCCGACAAGGTCGACATCACCGTGCCCATTACCGCGGGCATCATGCCGTTTATGGGCAAGTCGCAAATCAGCCGCATGGTCTTTATGTGCGGCGCATCGCTGCCCTCCCCCGTCATCAAGATTCTCGCCAAGTACGAGAACGACCCCGAGAGCCTGCAGGCAGCCGGTGTAGATTATGCTGCTCGTCAGCTTTGCGACCTTAAGGAGCACGGTGCCGACGGTCTGCACCTGTACACTATGAACCGTCCTGCAATCGCCGCGACCATTATGGAGCGCCTGGGGTAATGGAAAAACCGCACGTCGATACAACCGTTGTTGAAGTGCCGGCCGACCTTGCGTCGCCGGCGCTTTACCGTATCGACGCTGCCCACCGCCCTCGTGTCGACCGTGCCGAGATGCTGCGGTATCTGGGCTACGGCGGCCAGCAGATTGAGCCCGAGCTGTCACGACGAATTGAGCTTGTAGTCGAGCGCCTAGAGCTGGATATCGAGCCCCGCGGCGTGCGACGCGTGTTTGCCGTCGATGCCACGGGCGTCGACGAGCAGGGCGAGCCCTGCATCCGCTTGGTTGGCACCAATGTTGAGCTGCGGGGTCGTGATATCTATCGACATCTCAAAGACGCCCGCCTGGCGGCGCTCATGGCCTGCACCCTCGGGATGTCTGCCGAACGCCGTCTGCGCACCACGGGAGCCCAGCAACCCCTGGAAGGCGCCGTGCTCGACGCCGCATGCTCTGCCTATGTGGAGGCCGCCGTCGAGCAGATGGACCAGCAGGTCAAGGCTGCAGCCGCTGCACACGGGCTCGCCGGCAACTGGCGCTTTAGTCCCGGCTACGGCGACTGCCCGCTCTCGGCCCAGCGCTCGATCGTCAATGCGCTCAACGCCACGCGGCGCATCGGGCTTACCGTCACACCCACCAGCCTGCTCATGCCCACCAAGAGCGTGACCGCGGTGATCGGTCTGTTCGAAGGCGAAGTCCACGACGCCCAGAGCCGCCCCACCTGCAATATCTGCCGCATGCGCGAGCACTGCCGCTTCCGCGCCGCCCACACCACCTGCTATTCCAGCCATTAGGAGCC
>CABUTP010000375.1 GCA_902494545.1 uncultured Collinsella sp.
TAACGGACGGCTTGTGCTAGACTTCTAGTCTCACGGGGGCGTGGCGGAATTGGCATACGCAGGAGACTTAAAATCTCTCGCCGCAAGGATTGTGGGTTCGAGTCCCACCGCCCCTACCACGTATTGTTTACGAGCCCGTGTTCCCCAGGGATGCGGGCTCGTTTCTTTTGGACGCCGATGGGGCTTTAAGTTGCGGTGGAATAGTTCCTGTTTTGGCCGTTTACCGGCCCATTTAGGAACTATTTCACCGCAACTCAGAGGGAGACGGTTAAAGGGCGCTCAGACTCGGGGTCCAGGCGATGGTGGGGGTTGCACCGTCGAGAGTCTCGTTGATGGTGGCGGCCATACCGGCGAGTAGGCTATTCTCGCTTACGGTGAGCGTCTTGTAGCCGCCGGCACGCATGAGCTCGCGAATCACCACGGCGCCAGCCAAGATCACGCCCGCGCGTTTGGGCTGCACACCCGGTAGCGCGGCGATGCCGTCCGCGTCCAACACAGACATGTGCTCGATAGCAGCCGAAATCTGTTCCATCGAAAGCTCGCGCAGGTGCACAAAGCTCGAATCATACGGCTCCAGCTCGTGAACCAGCGCCACGAGCGTGGTGACGGTGCCACCCACCGCGACCAGGCGCTCTGCACGCTCAAAATTGCTCGGCAGGCCCTCAAAATAGGCGGCGAACTGCTCGCCCGCCCAGTTGGCAGCGGCAGCAAGCTCGCCGTCCGCAGGCGGCAGTGCCGAGAAAAACCGCTCCGTCACGCGGCGACAACCGATGTCCAGCGAACGCGTACCCTCCAGCACGAAGACCCCACGCTCCGGTGCGTACACACCCGTCGCGAGTTCCGTGGATCCGCCGCCCGAATCGGCAACAATGATGCGCTCGCCGGCAAAGTCGTGCGCCACGCCAAAAAACGTCAGGCGCGCCTCGACCTCGCCCGGAATCACCTGCGGTTCGAGCCCCAGCTTACGCAGGCCGTCCAGCAGCAGGGCGGCATTGGATGCATCGCGCGCGGCGCTCGTGCATGTGGTGCAAATGCACGCGGCCCCAAAGGCACGCGCCTCGTCCACAAACATGCGGCATGCGGCGAGCACGCGCTCGACCGCCGCCTCGCAAAAGCGGCCCGTCGCGTCCACGCCCTCGCCCAGATCGGTAATCTCGGTATGCTTGGACGATTCCACGATCGCCCCGCCCTCGACCTGCGCTAGCACTAGTCGCGACGACACCGTTCCCAGGTCGATCGCGGCCACCTTATATCGTTTGCAATTTGTCATTGCGGGCTCCCCTCCGGGCGCTATTTGCCGTTGGACACGACCGTCTGGCCCTCGACGCCGTTAAATCCAAACAGCATGTCAAGCGTCCGGATGTACCATGGCGCGTCCTTGCCGACTTCTTCGATCTCATTGGCCACCTCGCTGGCCTTCTTGGCGTTCGACGACTTCTTTTCAGCCGACGACGAGTCCGAATCGCCGTCCAGGCCCTGCACTTCAATCCTCTTTTCGCCGGGCATCACCA
>CABUTP010000376.1 GCA_902494545.1 uncultured Collinsella sp.
CCGGCGCTGCCGTTTGTGTTGCTCGATCCGGAAAAGACCCATTCGACTGACACGCAAAAGAAGAACGGTGACATCGTGTGCTCGGGCATTATCGAGAGCGCTCGTGCGGCGTTGGAAACCGGTATCAAGGTGGGCCTGGGCACGGACTCGAGCTGCCCGTTCGTGACGCAGTACGACATGTGGCGCGAGGTGGCCTATTTTGCCAAGTACGTGGGCGTGAGCAATGCCTTCGCGCTGCATACGGCCACGCAGGTCAATGCTGAGCTACTGGGTCTGGGTGACGAGACCGGTACGATCGAGTGCGGCAAGGCCGCCGATATCCTGGTGACGCGCAAGAATCCGCTCGATGACCTATGCGCTCTGCGTGAACCGATGCATGTGATGTGCCGCGGTGACCTGGTGCGCAAGCTGAAGGTCAAGCGCATCCCCGAGGTCGACACCGAGCTCGACGCGATTATGGCCATGCCGGCGGAAGCCCTGGCAGAGGAGCTCGCTCGCGACGGTGTAGCTTAGGCGCTGGCGCGACGGCTTCATCGAATGATGTCGCCCCATGCAAAAAGCCGAGGTCTCAACACGAGGCCTCGGCTTTTATTTTGTCCTATGGTGTAGCGGCTAGGAGCGCGTTTCCATCTTGGCGTGGCACTTGGGGCAGGTGACGCGGATCTTGCCTTTGCCCTTGGGAACAGAGAGCATCTGGCCGCAGTTGGGGCACTTGAGGTATGCCGTGGTCTTGCGGCCCTTCCACATCTTCTTGGCCGTTCGCTTGGCGCGCTCAAAGTCTTCCTTGCTGGTGCCGGCCGCACGCGAGGTGTTGGCAGCTGCAGCCCCGCCGCCCAAGCTGGCGACGAACTTGCCTAGGCCGGGGACGTTTGCGGTCGCCGTGACAAAGGCATCGTTCTCCTTGCGGCGCGCGTCGATGTTTTTGGACAGGCCGCGCAGCACGCCGAGCACGATCACGGCGATGGCGACCCAGCTGAGCCACTGGATACGAGCCATCGAACCGATCATCGCGATGATAATGCCTGCGAAGCCCATCACGATGGTGAGCTCATCGGCGCCGTTGCGACCCTTCATAAAGTCATTCATGCGAATTGCCTTTCGTTCGATATGCTGCACGCCTTTATACCCCTTTTGGTGCATTGGGGACAGGTCAATCTGCACCAAGGTGGTGCAAACGTACCTGTCCCCCTTGCACCAATTACTTGGCGAGCTTGTCGACGACGCGCTCTATCTCGGCGAGCTTGGCGGCTTTGAGCTCCTCGTCGCCCGATTCGATGGCCGAGGCGACGCAGCCCTCGATATGCGCCTTGAGCACGTCGGCGTTGATGCGGGCGATGAGCGCCTGCGTGGCCATGAGCTGCGTGGAAATATCGACGCAGTAGCGGTCCTCCTCGACCATCCGCAGGATGCCGTCGATCTGACCACGTGCCGTTTTGAGCATGCGGGTCACCGATTTGTGGTCTGCCATCATGGCGGGTCCTCGTTTCTGGTCGATCTTCCGGATGCCCC